>DAOWCM010000446.1 GCA_030639555.1 Candidatus Eiseniibacteriota bacterium
GAGCCGGGGCAACCCCAAGCCCTCGCGGATTCTCTGGACGGCCGGCGTGACCACACCGGCCCGGCCGGTCTTCGTGATGTTCGCGGTCAAGGACGAGACCTGCTCCGGCGCGGCCCCGCGTTCGTTCGCCATGTTCTTGAGAGCGACGATGACCTCGATCGGCCGCACGTCCTGCGGGCACCGCTCGTAGCAGCTGTAGCAGTTGGTGCAGAGCCAGATAGGGGAGTCCTCGGCGAGGAGTACGTCCTCTCTGCCCAGAAGCGCATCCAGCATGATCGAACGGGGATTGAACCGCTCGTTGTACCTCGCCGCCGGACACTGCGCGACGCAGGCCCCGCACTGGTAGCAGTAGTTGTGGTGGTTGCCGCCGAGGACCTCGCCGAGCTTCTCACGAAACTCGAAGTTGATCTCAACAGGCTTCTGCTTCTCGGTCATCCCATCGGCTCCCGCGGCAGGGGACAGGCCAGTGAAGCTCCAGCGCCGAGCCCTGAGCGGCTCGACGCATCTCCTAAGGCGAGCTTACGTCATCGGAACCCCCGGTGCAAGCGCTTGGGAGCGAGCGACTGGCGCGCTACACGGGCTCGACGACGGCCTTCCCGCCGGTCATTCCCGCAAGCGCCTCCGTGAAGCTCTCCGCGTGCTCCTCCGGCAGGACAATGACGAGCGTCACGTCCGTTCCGTAGTCCTCGCCGGTCACCTCGGCTTCGAACTGAGGCAGCGAGTGCTTGAGCGGGGACACGTCCGCGTAGGCGACGGTCACCCTGAGCGTTACTGTCTGGACGAGCTCCCTGAGCTCGAGCGTCTCCATCGCGGCCTTGACGCCGCTGCTGTAGGCTCGGACCAGGCCGCCTTTGCCCAGCTTCGTGCCGCCGAAGTAGCGCGTCACCACAGCGACGACGTCACCGACGCCACTGCCGAGGAGGACGTTCAGCATCGGGCGCCCCGCCGTGCCGTGCGGCTCTCCGGCGTCGCTCAAGCCGACGCGGCTGGTGTCGCCCGGCGGCCCCACGACGTACGCCCAACAGTTGTGATTCGTGTCGCTGAACTCCTCTGAGATCTTTGAGATGAACGCCTTCGCTCCCTCGACGGTGTCCGCGTGGCCCACCGTCGTTATGAAGCGGCTCCGGAGGATCGTCTCCTCCGTCCTGCATGTCGCCGCTGGTATGGGGTACCTCGATGGGGCTGTCATCTGCGTCTCACAAGGGCTTGGGGCCTGGCCGCGGGGCGGCGCGTTTCGGAATCACCATGTTAGCACAGGCCCGGTCAAACGCGCACATGCGGCGCGCAGGGACCCGCCCGCAGATCGCTTCCAGAGCGGGTGCACGGAGAGAAGTTGACACACGGAGAAGAGGGGGTATACTACGTGGTTCGCCACGTGCGCACAAACCGCTGAGTTCCATGTCATGCTTATGAGTGTCACAAACCCCCAATCAGGAGGTGAGTTGCAGATGAGAGCATTCATTCTGGTGCTGGCGCTTACAGTTCTGGTTTTGGGCGCTGGCTGTGCGACGGAGCGCACTGCTGACCGCCCTACCGACCGCCCCACAGACGCACAGCTTCATGCCTACAAAGCCGTGCATCACGCGGAGTGCTTGAAGGTCACGGCTGCGGCTGCAGGTGGGACCTACAAGCTCATACATACCACGGTGCTGCCGACAGAGGGAACCGACCCCGTTGTTACGCCTGCGCTGGATCACCTCTATACCAAGGCGGTCATCGACCTGACCAGCGGTCCGGTGGTTCTTGAAGTGCCCGACGTGCCTGAAGACAGGTACTTCTCGATTCACATCACC
>DAOWCM010000362.1 GCA_030639555.1 Candidatus Eiseniibacteriota bacterium
GCAGCGTCGTCCGTCACAACGAAGCCGTACCTGTCGACCTCCACCCCGAGCATGTCGCCCAGCGCGGCGGCGTCCGGGCTCGGGAGCGCCGCGGTCGCGAGGACGACCATGTCGACCATGAGCTTCTCGACCTTCCGCGTCCTCGTGTCTTCGTACCAGAGCACGGGATTGTCGTCGGGGCCCTCCTCTATCTCAGCCACACGTCCCCTGACGAAGTGGATCCCGTACTCCTCCTCTCCTCTTGTCTGATATCGCTGGAACCACTTCCCGACGTTCCTGAGATCGGTGTGGAATATGTACGAAACCGACTCTGGATCGTGCTCGCGCCCGAGCATCGCATCCTTGATCGAGCACATGCAGCAGACGCTCGAGCAGTAGTCACAGTAGTTGAGATCCCTCGAGCCCGTGCACTGCACGTAGGCGACGCGGTGGGCCAGCTGGTCGTCGGAGCGGCGGTTCAGGTGGCCGCCGGTCGGGCCCGTCGCGTTGATGAGCCTCTCGTACTCGAGGCCGGTGATGACGTTCCTGATCTTCCCGTACCCGTACTGCGTAAGCGGGGTGGGGTCGAACACCGTGAGCCCGGTGGCGAGCACGATCGCGCCGACGTCGAACGTGACACTTCGGCTCTTCTGCTCGAAGTCGACCGCGCCCTTCTTGCAGACCTTCGCGCAGACGCCGCACTTCGCTTCCTTGAGGTACCTGCAATGGTCGGGATCGATGGTCATCACCGATGGGATGCCCTGGTCGAAGTAAAGGTAGATGGCCCTGCGCTCGTCGAGGTTCATGTTGAAGGTGTTAGGTACCTTGGT
Organism: Candidatus Eiseniibacteriota bacterium; assembly: GCA_030639555.1. Classification (GTDB taxonomy): domain Bacteria; phylum Joyebacterota; class Joyebacteria; order Joyebacterales; family Joyebacteraceae; genus JALGZG01. The sequence continues at coordinate 810 of DAOWCM010000362.1, forward strand.
CGGGCACTTCGCCACGCAGTCGCCGCAGGCGTTGCAGACGTCCTCGTCGACATACCTGGCCTTGCGCGTGATCTCCACGTGGAAGCCGCCGTTCTCACGGGACACGCGCTCGACCTCACTGTAGGCCAGAAGCTCTATCAGGGGATGCCGACCGGCATCCAGCATCTTAGGCGCCAGTATTCATATGGAGCAGTCGTTCGTAGGGAACGTCTTGTCCAGCTGCGCCATGACGCCACCGATGCTCGGGCTCTTCTCGACGAGATGGACCTGGATGCCCATCTCCGCAAGATCGAGCGACGCCTGAATCCCGGCGATGCCTCCGCCTATGACTAGAACGTCACCAGCCAACTCAGTCACCTCACGGTTGAGGTCTCTGTGTGGTCCTCTCTTAAGCTCAGGAGCCTGTGCCACCGGCGAGCGCGTCCGAGAGCACGTCCGTCAGGAACGAGATCTCGATGTCGCGCTCCGTGTCTTCGTCCTTCGCCGCGCACGACAGATGGATGCTGCATTTCGGGCAGGCGGTAACGAGCGTCGTCGCGCCCGTGTCGGCGGCCTCGCCCAACCGCTCGAGCTGTATGCTCTTGTTGATCCTGGTGCAGCCGACCCACGCGCTGGACCCGCAGCAGAGCGCCTCCGATCTCACGCGCGACATCTCCGCAAGCTCGAGACCGGGCACGCTACCGAGGAGCGCCCGGGGTTCCTCGTAGACGCCGAGGAACCTACCCAGTCGGCACGGGTCCTGGTACGTTACCCTGGACTCCTTCTCCCCGAACGACAGCGTCCCGCTCTCGACGTGGGGCACCAGGAACTCACTGATGTGCACCATGTCGAACCCGATCTTCCCCACGAACTTCGGGTAGATCTGACTGAACATCGCATAGCACTCGGGGCACGCGAACACGACCGTCCCGGCACCGCTCTCTTCGATCATCTTGAGATTCTTGCGCGCGAGCTTCTTGAAGGACTCCCGGTCGCCCGTCCAGTAGAGGTCGTGGCCGCAGCACCTTTCGTCGCGGCTCACGACGGGCCGGACACCGCACGCGTTCATCAGGCGGATGGTGGAGTTCGCCATTCCCACCGTGTCGACGCCGAGTTCCTTGAAGACGACGCCGTAGTAGGGCAGGCACCCCGTGAAGAAGAGCACCTTGCCTCTCGACGAAACACGCAGATCATCGGCGACCCACGAGATGTCCCTGCGCCCGCGCCGCCTCGCCTCGAGGTCCATCAGGGCGCGGAGGATTCCCGCGTGGGTGTCCACGCCCTCGAAGCCGCTCTCCCTGGCGCCGACCCTCATCGCCCTGGTGAACTCGTTGTAGTCGACGGTCGAGGGGCACCTGGCACTGCACGTTCCGCAGGTCAGGCAATCCCAGACCTCGCGCTCGGAGAGCATCGTCTCGTCGTCATCCAGGAGCGCCCGCTCCACCATGATCCTGGGGGAGTACTGCGGGTTCAGGCGCGAGACGGGGCAGCTTCCCGTGCAGATCCCGCATTCCAGGCAGTAGTAGGCCTTGGTTTCCCGGATGGCCTTCTCGAACATGCGCCCGTCCTATCGCTTCCGCTTGGCCCGCGAGACCGACTTCTTCCGCGCCGGTCTCTTCGCGGCGGCCTTCTTCGCTCGCACCTTCTTTGCAGCCGTCGTCTTCGCCCGTGCCTGCTTCGCGACCGTCTTCTTCGGCGTCGCCTTCCTCGCTCGCGCCTTCTTCGGGGCGGCCTTCTTTGCGGTCGCCTTCCTGGCCCGCGTCTTCTTCGCCACCGGCTTCTTCCTCGCGGTCGCCCTCTTCGCCGCCTTCCTCGTCGGCGCGGCCCGACCACCCCCTCC
>DAOWCM010000261.1 GCA_030639555.1 Candidatus Eiseniibacteriota bacterium
CTCGATGAGGAGTTCGAGGATGTTGTCCTGATTGCCGTTCTCGTCTCTGATGCCGAACCACATGTTGCCGTTCGCATCCTGGGCCATGGAGAACACCCGTCCGCTCACGAGCTCACTGCCCTGGCTGTAGTACGTCCACGTATCGTCGCTCTTGTCCGTGAACGTCCCACCGTCGTTGACACGATCGACGGTCTGCGTGCCGTCCTTGGAGGTCCACTTGTCTCCGTCGGAATCAACCATGACAGTGTTGCGCCAGCTGTTGCTCCGCAACCCCCCATCGGCTGCCGTGTGCAGGATCCACGTCGACCCGTCGTACGCCAGCAGCCCGTCACCCTCCGTGGAGAACCAGACCACACCGCCGTCCATCGCGATGTCGGTGACCTTGGGATTCCCCCCGCTCGGTCCGTCCGGCAGCGGCACTTCCTGCCACTCCTGGGCCCCCGCCGCGAACGGAAGCGTCAGTGCGGCGACCAGTCCCAGCAGTAATAGTAATCTCATGGTTGACTGCTCCTTCATGCGAAACCCATCGCAGAGCTCATCTGCCTCGATGGTCGGTGGACCGATCCGATGAACCGGGTTCGACCGACACATCGGCCCACCCCAGAAGACACTGCATGAACCACCTCATCAGGATCTTGGTGTCCCCTCCGAGCGACCAGTCCTGCACGTAGTAGGCGTCGAGCGCCGCGAGTTCGTCCGCAGAGCTCTTTCCCTCCGCCGCGGACACCCGGGCGAGACCGGTGATCCCTGGCCTTGCATCGAACCGCAGCCGTCCCCTCAGGCTCAGAGTCGCAGGATCCACCGGAGCATCCGCCTGAGGACCGACGAAGCTCATCTCACCCTTCAGCACGTTGATGACCGACGGGAAGACCGAAAGCCCGTGACGAAGCGTGAACCTCCTGAGCCCCGACGGCTCGTCGGTGTGGTTGAGGATGTGCATGTTGAACGTCTTTCCACCCAGGCCCGCTCGCTGGACTGACGAGAGCGGCCCGGTCCTTCTGCCGAGCAGGGTCGCGACGGACGTGACGACGAGAAGCGGCGCCCAGGCGACAATGAGAAGGGTGGCCCCAGCAGCGTCGAGCGCACGTTTGATTCCGGCGCCGGCTCTCAGAAGCGCCTCCCGCTCGAACGCGACAACGGGAAGGTCAAGAAACTCCTCGACCTTGGCTCGCTGCGTCAGGATCGCGGTCAGCCCCGATACCATCTTCACGTCGACAGCACTTCTTCTCGCCTTGAGTAGAAAGTCGGCGATCTTGTCGTGAGAGACCTGCGGGTCCGCGAATATCACCTCCCCGATCCGGTGCTTCTCGATGAGCTCGGGCAGATCCTCCAGGCGTCCGATGACCGTGAAGCCCGGCGGTCGCTCGCCATCGTCGGTCGCAACGAGCCCCGCCAGGTCATAGCCCAGCGCCGAGTGCGCGAGCAGCCTCTCTGCCACTCTGCGGGCGGTCTCGCCCGTGCCGACCACGGCGGCCCTCGTCAGGTCGAATCGCCCGGCGCGCACCAACCCATGGAGCTTCCTCAGCCCCATCCGCAGGCCGACGGTCAACACAACGGCCAGCACGCAGAACGCGCCGACCAGCACACGGGAATAGGCGGTCACTGATATGAGGAAGGTGCTCGCCATCAGAATGACCGCGGCGACGACCGTCGCCCTGAAGACCCTCAGGGTCACGTCCGATGCCCTCTCCCGCTCGACGGAGCTTCGGTACAGCCCGAAGAATGCGTACGAGAACACGAACACGAGATTGGCGAAGGCCAGGAACGTCCCGTAGACGGAGATCCCGAACATCGGCTTCTCGAGGAGCCCCTGCAGGCTGGACCTCAGGACGTACGCGAGGCCGAAGCCGCCGTTGATGGCGACGAGGTCGCTTACCAGAAGGAGCGAGTTGGTGAGAACGCGGCGGTACTTCTTCAATCCGTAGATCGCCTTCCCCCACTTCTCGTAGAAGTGGATCATCGCTAGCCCATGCGTGATGAGCTGCTTGGAGAGCCCGGGTCGCGCGCTCTCCCGCGCGTGGCGGTGCCGCATAACGGAGTCGGCGACGTACCAGACCTTCCAGCCGCTCTGCCAAACCCTGTAGCACCAGTCGACGTCTTCGAAGTACAGGAAGAAGCGCTCGTCCATTCCGCCGAAGTCCGCGAGCGCCGTCCTCCGCACGATCATGCACGCCCCGATGACCCAGTCCACCTCTCTCGACTCCTCGTGGTCGAAGTCGAGCATCAGGTAGTTCGAGATCGTCCGGCCGTTCTCCAGGAGCTTCCCGAGCGGCGTCCGTCGAAGCACGAGCGTCCAGAATGTATAGAAGCGCCGGCACGAATACTGTAAAGACCCGTCTGGGTTCAGCAGCTTCGACCCGGCGATCGCGACGTCCGGGTGCGCGTCCATGAACGAGACGAGCCGGTCTACCGCGTTCGGGAGCACCACGATGTCAGGGTTGAGCACCAGGACGTAGCGTGCCCTTGCCTCTGCGATGCCCTGATTGACCGCCGTCGAATACCCGAGGTTCCTGCCGTTGGCTACCAGACGAACCTCGGGATGTTCCCGCTCCAGGAACTCCACCGTCCCGTCCGCGGAGGCGTTGTCAACGACCACGATCTCAACACGCGCGCAGACGCCGGTGTCACGCACCGACGCCAGGCACTCGCCCAGCTCCGGCAGGCTGTTGTAACCGACGATGACAACCGAGAGATCGGGCTCAGGAGACGAGCTCACGGCCTCTTCAGGATTCTCTCGATTCTCAGGCGCCAGACCAACCACATCGCCTCCCATACGATACGTCTGGACATCTTCGACGTGCCGGAGTGACGGTCCACAAACACGATGGGGATCTCGACTACCGAGAAGCCCTTTCTCCAGCTCCTGAAGGTCACCTCGATCTGGAACGAGTACCCGTCGGACCTGATGGTATCCAGCTCTATCTCGCCCAGGACCTTCCGGCGGAAGCACTTGAAGCCACCCGTGGAGTCCCGAAGCGGCAACCCCGTGACGATGTGCGTGTACACATTGGCGAAGTAGCTCAGGAACAGGCGGCGGAGCGGCCAGTTGACCACAGTGGCGCCGGTGATGTACCGCGAGCCCAGAACGACGTCGTGCGTGCCCGCCTGCTCGATGAGGTCGGGGATCACGTCGGGGTCGTGTGAGAAGTCGGCGTCCATCTGGATGATTAGCTCGGTGTCAGTGGTGAGCGCGTGTGTGAAGGCGTAAACATACGCGGAGCCCAGACCCATCTTCCGCGGCCGGTGCAGCACGTGGACGCGCGGGTTCTCGGCCGCCACCGAGTCCGCGTACTCGCCCGTGCCGTCGGGGGAACCGTCGTCGACGACCAGGATCTCGATATCAGGGAGCTGCTCGAGGACGCGGGGGATCAGCTCCTCCAGGTTCGCCCTCTCGTTGTAGGTGGGCACTACCACCATGGTCTTCATGCAGAGGTTCCCCTGTTCCGGCCACGGAGCGGCCACACCAGAAGACCCACCAGAGCCGCGGCCGCAAGGAGGCTGACGAAGAGGCCGCGCCGCAGGTGGGACGGGACGTACCTCATCACTACAGTGTGCTCACCGGGCGTAAGATACACGGATCTCAGAGCGTAGTCGGTTCGATAGATGGTCGTTTCAACGCCGTCAACTGACGCCTTCCACCCCGGCGGATAGTATAGCTCCGAAAAGACGAGAAGACAAGGTTGCCGGATGCTGGCGCGCACGCGGGTCTCGTGCGGCTCGTAGGAGACGAGTTCGGCCGTGCTCCCCTCGGTGCCGAGCACCGGCCCGGGGAGCTCGTCCATCAGAATCGCGGTCTGC
>DAOWCM010000234.1 GCA_030639555.1 Candidatus Eiseniibacteriota bacterium
CTGCTGATGGTGCCCCAGTCCAACCATGCGAAGTCGTCGAAGTAGTAATCCGCCTCGAGGACAGCCAGGAACTCGGCGAGGTTGTAGTACACCGTGGCAGCGCGCTGCGTCGTGATGATAAGGCCGTCCCCATTCTGGGGACCGTGCTGCGGCTCGGCGGGCGGTTTGCAGGCGTTCGGGTTGTCAATCATGGTAGCGCGGTCGGTAGCGCCGGCCGCGACGACCAAGACGAGGATCAAGGCAACGATAGCGAAGAAACGCATTGTCAGCTCCTTGATTGCGGTCGTTTCCAAGCGGGAGGAGTCGAAGATTCTGAGAGGCTGTGGATTCGTACTTACCGCGGTCTCTTGGCCATGGGCGCTCCTTGCGTTCAGTCCGACATCGCCACCACACTCTGAAGGGCTGCGCTGGACGTATGGCATTCCCCCACGAACTGGAACCATAGCACAGTTTGAAGACGATAGCAATAGGGTGTCGCTTTCAGAATGTGCTCCAACCGCGCCTCCGCGGCCGGGGCGTGGTCGGCATCCGACCGGTGAGCGGGAACACCCGGCCTTCCGGAGCGGCGGCTGGCCTCTGGCGATCGATCCTGGGCTCACCCAACTGCAGGATGGTCTGCCTGCTTGACTCAGCTTTGCCCTCGGGTGATACTCTCGGCAAGGTATCCCCGGCCGTCTGGGAACGCGAGACGGGAACGCCGCCAGTGGACAGCGTGAGCGCACTCGTGAAGAACTCCCTGATCTCCCTCATCCAGCAGATCGACGGTGGCCTCGGACGAGTCCACGCGCGCCTCAGAGGCGAACGACCCGCGCTCCTCACGTTCCTGTTCCACGGGCTTTTCAGAGATCGGTCGGAGATCGAGCAGAACCTCATCGATCCGCAACAGGAGTTCACTCTCGAGGATTTCCGGCAGTTCGTGGACTATTTCCTGACCGCCGGCTACCAGTTCGTCTCACCGGACGACATCGTGGGCGGACTCGATCCGGACCAGAGATACGTCATGGCCACGTTTGATGATGGGTATTTCAACAACACGCGCGCCCTGCCGATCCTCACGGAGTACGCCGTCCCCGCACTGTTCTTCATCTCGACGACCTACGTGAAGGAGGGCAAGTGCTTCTGGTGGGATGTCCTCTATCGTGAGCGTCTGAAGAGGGGCGTGCCATTTGACAGGATCAAGGAGGAGCGACAGGATCTCGCGCCAAGGAAGCACAGCGAGATCGAATCTCTGTTGATTCGGGAGTTCGGCGGCGGCGCTCTCAAGCCCGTCGGTGACATCGATCGTCCGATGACTCCCTCGGAGCTCCGCGACTTCTCCCGAAGCGAGCACGTCGCCCTGGGAAACCACACCAGGGACCACGTTTACCTCCCAAACTGCGGCGCCGAGGAACTGAGAACCCAGATCGGGGGTGCCCAACAGGACCTGCTCGACATGACCGGACGGTCGGCCTCGATAATCTCGTATCCGAGCGGCTTCTGGTCCGACGAGTCGATCAGGATCTCGCGAGAGGTGGGCATTAGGATGGGGGTCACGGTTCAGTTCCGGAAGAACTATCTCCCCGTGGACCTGGATTCGCAGGCGGCCATGGAGCTCGGGAGGTTCATCCCGACGAGCAACGATCGACTTGCCCGGCAGTACCGCGCCTTCCGATCGGACCTCTCGCTCTACTGTGGGCTGAAGTCCCGCGTGTCAAGGAGCGACAAGCGATGAAGATCATCTGCCTGATTCGCCCTGAGCCGCCCTACGTCTACTTCGTCAACCGCATTCACGAGGAGCATCAGGTATCGCTTGCCGTTGTCGAGACCGTGCCCACACGTGAGCGGCTGCAGGCGAAGTTGAGAAGCCGAGGCCTCGCGGGCGTCCGCGAGGCGTGCCTCAACAGAGCGCGCAAGCGCGCTCGACACGGGAAGTCCACACGCGATTACGAGAGGTACTTCGGCGATCAGTGGAGGGCCCTCCATGATTCGGTGCCCATCATGGAATGCGACGACATCAACGCGCAGGAGGTACTCGATCGGCTAACTGCAGAGAAACCCGACCTCATCCTTGATCACGGCAGCTCGATCGTGAAGGATGAAGCTCTCCAGACCGCTGACCTGGCACTCAACCTCCACTGGGGACTATCGCCCTACTACAGGGGCACCAACTGCACGGACTGGGCGTTGATCAACTGGGATCCCTACAACATCGGCGTGACCATCCACAAGCTGACGAAGATCATCGATGGCGGCAGCCTCCTCGCCCAGGCGAGAGCCACCGTCGAGCCGCAGGACACGGTGGACTCGATCAACATGCAGCTCACCTGCCTTGGGACTGATCTGGTACTCGGGGTGATCCGCAAGCTCAAACGGGGCGAGGAGATTAAGTCCGTAGATCAGGACTGCGCACTCGGCTACCTCGGCACGAACAAGCAGTGGAGCGCCGCCCTGAGAACACATGTGGCCTACATTGAGCGGAGCGGTGCCATCGCGCGGATGCTGAAGTCGCCGGCCCGGAGGCAGAAGTTGCCGATCGTGGATCCCGAGTAGAGCGCGGGCACTGGAGCGCTCTGTCCAAGACATCCGAGCCCGGGCCGAAAGGCTCGGGTTGTTCGTATGCTGGGCACGCCGAGAAGGAAGGTCCGGCATCTCGCCTGCTTCCAGTCTCACGGGGAAGCCGGCGGGCGCTCCAGAACGACGGCACGGCTCCCGGCGGAGCGAGGCCGGGTGACCTCGCTGAGCCCGGCGGCCGTCGCCGAGGCGAGCAGCTTGCTGAACTCCTCCTCGGACGCGTGGGACTTGGGCTCCAGAACGAACAGACGCCCGCCCGGCGCGCTCTCTTCATGAGCCCCTGCAGCATCACGTCCTGGAGATCCGCGGCGATGACAAGCCCGCCCTCCCCCACCATCTTCGCCGTGGCGATCGAGAAGAAAACCAAGACCGCAGCCAAAGTCGAGCACCTTCGACCCCGGTTTGACGTAGTCCCGAAGCATCTTCCCCGGCTGGTGGATCACTCGATCAGGACCATCCGCTTCTCGATGGTCCTGCTTTCTGTCTTGAGCCGGTAGAAGTAGACGCCGTTCGAGACCGGATGCGCGTCCTCATCCTTGCCGTCCCACGCGACGTTCCATCTGCCCGCCGGCTGCGGGCCGTCCACCAGTGTCCGCACGACTTTCCCGGCCACGTTGAACACCTGGAGCAGGACGTCACTGTCGGCCGGGAGCGTATAGGCAATGCCGGTCTCCCCGCCGAACGGGTTCGGGAGGTTCTGCGACAGAGAGACGACGGTCGGGAGCTCGTCATCCGACACTCCGCTGGTGTACTCGATGTCGTCATCGTCTCGCGGCTGGATCTTGTGCAGGTCCGCGAGCGCGCCTACGACGCCCGTCACGTGAAGTTCATCATCAAGGACCGGCATGTAGGAATACCCGCCCCACCGGCCGACGCGGCACGAGCCCGTCGACGTGACCAGCCAGTCGTCCGGATTGTCGTCCGCCACGGTCACATCCTCGACCCGGACGAGCACGCTCTCGTAAGCCTCGTCGGTGTCGACGGTCCCGGGGTCGAGGACCGCCGGGCCCGGAAGCGGATTCCCGCTGCTGACAGTTACCATCTCGGTCAGAAGGTCGAGCTCCGTGAGCCCCTCCGTCTCAACCACGGTACCGGTGATCGTGAGACTGTCGCCGCGAGCAACCGGGAGCCCCGCGTTCCTCACGAAGAGCCCGTTCCAAGGCCCCTCCCCGTCCTGGATCGCGAACCTGTCCGGGTAGGTCGTGTCGTCGGTGGTGGCGATCCCGCTTACTGTGACTGTCTGTCCGACCATTGGGGACGGGCCCGTCGGGTCGTCCGTGTACTGCACCTCGCTGATGGTCGCCTCGAGTGGCGGCGCGCTCTCAAAGTACACCGTCACCCCTCCCTCGGCGACGCCATTGCCCCAGAACCACCCGTTGACGTAGACGGCGTTCCCCGGCCCGAACACCACCCCCTCCGGCGCCGCAACGATGAGCGAGCAGCCCACGCACATGCCGGTCGGAATGTC
>DAOWCM010000028.1 GCA_030639555.1 Candidatus Eiseniibacteriota bacterium
GGGGCATCAGCATACGAAACCCGTCCTACACTGCCGGCGCGCATTTCTTCGTGGAGCTGCTAGGCAACCGTGTTGTGGACAACACCAACGTGAATATCAAGATCACGATGTACGAAGTTGAGCCCGGCTCCGAGTGCATAACGACCATCGGCGGGTCGCCGGAGGGCGCGAACGACATCTACGGAGCACCCGTGAATCTTTACGCCGCGGCCCACAACGTGGACCTCTACCTGGACGCGACCTACAACTTCTGGGGGAGCGTTGCGTGCTCCACGTTCGTACCGCTCTTCGATATCCAGGAAGACGTTCCGGACAGCGCCTTCATCTTCGAGCCGTTCTTGGACGAGACACACACGATCACGTACGACTGCCAGGGCGTTCCCGTTCAGAACAAGACGTGGGGGAGCATCAAGTCGCTCTATCGATAGCCCGTCCTGGCGAGCGCAGCATTCTCCACTTGCCGCGCGATAAGGGCCGTCGGCCACAACGGCAGTGACACTCGACGGCAACACACAAGAAACGGCCCCCGCTCTGAGCGAGGGCCGCTTCTTCTGCTTCGCGGTACTGTGGGCCAAGGGCTATTTCGCCTGGAAGATCATGACCGGGATTCCGTCGGGGTCGAAGAACATCGCCCACCAACCGATCTCCGGGATCTCCATCTTCGGGATGCCGGGCTTGCCGCCCGCTGCCTCGACCTTGCCCAGCGTCTCCTCGATGCTGTCCACCTCGAAGTACTGGGCCAGTGCGAACTGCGGGGCCTGGGCCGGCTTCTTCATGAGGCCGCCGCCAGGTTCTGTCCCTGTCGAGATCATCGTATACTCAGGCATGTTCTCGTCTGTTTTGAACTCCCAGTCGAAGATCTTGCCGTAGAACTCCTGGGACTTCTTCACATCACTGACCATCAGCTCGAAATGACAGAGCGGGTTTCCCATCTCTCTCCTCCTTTGTCAGGCTCCGGCGCGTCAGCGCCCGTTCGTCCGCCAACTTCTCAGCACCGTGGCGCTCGCCGGCATCCACTCGCCCACGAGCACTAATCTACGTAACCGAGCGCGCGCAACGCGCGCAGAGACTCGGCGTCCAGCTCGTACGACTCCGACCTCACGACAAGCACACTTGAGTTCCACGAGCGAAGGAGCGCCCTGAGTTCGGCCGCCTTCGCCGTCTCGGTGAGGACCAGATTCTCCGTCTCACCTGCGTCGTTCACAAGATCGTACAGCTCCTCTGTGCCCAGCTCGTCGTCGACCTCGATGTACTTCCACCCATGGAATCTGACCATTCTGCTTCTGTGGTTGATCGAAAACGCGGGTTTCTCTTCCGGCGGATGCAGCACGTGCGCGCCGTCGGGGTCGCGGCTTCCCGGTTCAATGAGGTTCATGAGGCTCATGCCCTGGAACGACTGCTCGGGCGGGAGTCCCAGGAAGTCGAGGATAGTCGGGGCGATGTGGATGGTCTCGACCTGTTCGTCGACGGTTCTTCCCTGTGGGACGTGGCCGGGGCAGTAGAAGAACAGAGGAACCAGGATCTCCTCGTCGTAGAGCATCTTCCCGTGCCCGAAGTAGAACGACCTGTCATACAGGCTCTCACCGTGGTCGGCGGTGAAGACGATGAGCGTGTTGTCTCGCACCCTCATCCGGTCGAGCGCGTCGAGGAGCCTGGTGAGCAGGTCCTCCGTGAACTCGATCTCGGCGTCGTACAGTGCGACTATGTGGTCGATGTCCTCGTTCGTGAGTTCGACCTCTCCGGTGTTGATCTGGTTCAGGTCACGGACCGACGGCACCACCCTGCTTCTGTAGGTGTCCCACTTCCGTTCGTAGGAGAAAGGCGGCGAGTATGGCGAGTGTGGCGTGATGTAGTGGAGCCACAGGAAGAACGGAGCGTCCGGATTGCCCAGAAGCCAGCGCTCGGCGGCGATGGTTGTGCGGTCGAGCCCTCTGAATCTCCACCAGACCCTGAGGATGCGCAGCTGGCCCATCCAGTCGGAGAACGAGGACTTCGAGAAGTCACCGGTGCTCTGTTCGACGAAGTAGTCGTAGCCCCTGCTGAAGCCGTACTTCGCGCCGATGATGGGACTCGTAACGAACGCGGCCGTCGAGTAGCCGTGGCTCTTGAGGACCTCCGAGAGGAGCACCGCTGAGTCGTGTATCGGAACCGCGTTGCCGGTCGCCCCGTGCGAGCGGACGTATCTTCCGGTCAGGATCGACGCATGCGAGGGAGTCGTCAGCGGGTATTGCGCCACCGCCTCGCGGAACACCACGGCGCGTCCCGCCAGCTCGCGCGTCAGCGGGGACGTGGGCTTCGAGTAACCCAGGTGCTCGAGGTGGTTCGCCCTGAGTGTGTCGACTGTGATGAGGACAACGTTCATCGCAGGCGTAGCGGCCTGCCCGGCCTCCCCGCCTCCGGTCGGCTCGAGCCCCAGGACCAGCACCAGCAGAAGTGCTCCCGCCCCAAGCTTCACGAACGTCCGCACTTTCGACCATCGCGACGCGAAGTAGCGCTCGATCCGCTCACGGCGCACGATCGGGTGCACGGCGTGGAACAGCAGCCTTCCGGCTACCACGCTCGCCAGTGTGATCATCATCATGTCTGTTCGGCAGTAGCGGCGGAAGATGGAGAGGTCGGGCGGCGTCATCCGGACCCACCACGTCCCGAGCACGAACGTGAAGATCCCCACGACGGTTCCGAACGCGACGGCGAACGGGTATCCGTACCGTCCGGCGGCCTTCCGGTTGCGGAGGTAGGGGAGAAAAGATGCCAGGTAGCCGAGCACGGCCCCGGCCGCTCCCATCGCAAGTGCGTACAGAGATATCGAGAGCAGGACAAAGAGAACGGAGCTGCCGAAGGAATCTCGGAGATTGGCGGCCTCCAGGAGCATTATGGCCTCAATCGTGCCGGCGATGGCGCCCAGAAGCGCCCCGGCATACACTCCTCCGATCGCCGCCGCTCCACGTGCCCGTTCCATCACTCCTCCTTGACGACATCAATGGTAGCGCGGCCGACGGTCGGTCGCAAGCGCTCCCCGGCAGCCGCGGACTGCGGGCGCCACGGGCAAACCACGGTGTGCAGCACCCGTGGTCATACTGTGGTCTATTTGCTCTCCGGTGTGGTTCCGGACTGCTTGTGGTATCGTCGCACAGTCATGGCGTGTGCGGGCTTCATGCCCAGAGATGCGTAGAATGGCTCCATGGCCTCGTCGCAGATCAGGTCGACCATGTAGAGTTCGCCGAGTTCCTGCTGCATGCGCGTGACGAGTTCGCGTCCGATACCGCGCCGACGATACGAGGGGAGGATTTCGAGGAGCGGGATGTAGGCGGCGAGCACCCCGTCCGACACGGCCGTGATGAAGCCGACCACGGCGTCACTGTCCTCGTCGAGCGCAAGAACAACCCGGTAACTTCCTGACATTATCGCGACGTGCGTCTCGGGCGTCGGCGGTGACGGCCACCCCTCAAAGAAGCCCTCGAGCTGATCCGGCCGAATCCCGTCCGCCGTGTTCAGATATCGGATCATCCATCCTCCGCCGGACTCCCGTCGGTGGGTCTTGAGCAGGGCGCCGACAGGTGCGGGTCGGCGACGAACACCGCGGGTGCGGTGCAAGTGGGCGGCCGATCCGTCTAGAATCGGATCCCCAGCTGCGTGAACAGGAACGAGTAGTAGTCGGTGTACTGGTCGAGGATCATGCTCATCGGCGTCCCCGCACCGTGCCCCGCGGCGCGCTCGAACCGCATCAGGATCGGACGGTCTGACCCGGTGTCGGCCTGGAGCCTCGCCGTCATCTTCATCGCGTGCGATGGGTGGACGCGCGTGTCTGACTCCGCGGTCGTTATGTAGAGCGCGGGGTACTCGGTCCCGGGGTCCACGTGATGGTATGGAGAATAGGCGTAGAGCCACTCGAACTGCTCCGGGTCGTCCGGGTGGCCGTACTCGGTCGTCCACATGGTCGCCGCGTAGAACTCGTGGAAGCGCACCATGTCGAGAAGCGGCACGTCGCATATGGCGGCGCGAGCGAGGTCGGGCCGCTGCGTGACGAACGCGCCGATCAGAAGCCCGCCGTTGCTCCCTCCCCACACTGCCAGTCTCTCGGGGCTCGTGTAGCCGCTGTCGATGAGCCACTCGGCGGCGGCGATGAAGTCGTCGAAGGAGTTCTGTTTGTTCCCGAGCATGCCGTCCCTGTGCCACGAATCACCGTACTCACCACCGCCCCTGAGATTCGGCGCAGCGTAGACTCCGCCGTGGTCCATCCAGAGGAATCTGTTGCGCGCGAAGCCCGGGGTTGTCGAGGATTTGAATCCTCCGTAGCCCGTGAGAAGAGTGGGGTTGCTGCCGTCGAGCTCGATGCCCTTGCGGTGGACCAGGAACATCGGGACGCTCATGCCGTCCCTGGATGTGAACCAGACCTGCTTGGCGATGTAGGGCTCCGTGTCGATGGGCGCGTCGACCGTCATGAAGAGCGACAGGTCCCTCGTGGGGATGTCGTACCGATAGCTCGTAGGTGGTATGAGGTAGGAGCTCACACCCACCAGGATGTCCGGGCTACGCCAGTCGCAAGTCCAGTCGAATACCGAACTGACGTCCGGCAACGGGACGTCGTGAAGATAGTCACCTTCAGCGGTGAACACCTTCACTGCCGCCTTGGCGTCCTCGAGGTACTGGATGACCAGATAGTCTCCCGCCAACAGGTGACCCTGTATCGCGTGCTTGCTCTCTGGTACCAGCTCGACCCAGTTCGCCTTGCCCGGGTCGTTCAGGTCGACCCTGAGAATGCGCGAGTTCGGCGCGTCCAGCGTCGTCGTCAGGTAGAAGTCATCGTCGACGGCGAAGCCGCCGAATCGCGCGTCCAGACCTTCCGCGATCGGCACGAACGCGCCGTCCGTGCCAAGGTCCTTCACGTAGAGATCGTTCTGTGTGTAGCCGTGGAAGACGTAGATGAGCAAGTACCGTCCATTCGTGGACAGCGACACCCCGGGCCACGCGTACATGTCGAGCCCCTCGCCGAAGATCAGCGGGTCGGCAGCGGGGTCCGTTCCCAGCTCGTGGTAGTAGATCTTCCGGTGGAAGAAAAGCTCGGCATCGGGTACGTTGCCGGGACCGGGGAAGCGAGTGTAGTAGAAGCCGTCACCTTCTCTCTTCCAGGCCAGGCTCGCGGCCCTCGTGTTCGATATCCGGTCGGGGAGGAGTTCACCCGTGTCGACGTCCATAACGTGAAGCACGCTGGACTCGTCTCCCTCCTCAGAGAGACCGTAGGCCAGCATCCGCCCGTCCACCGACGGGAACCACCAGTCCAGACCCACGCGAGCCTCTTCCCCGAGAGTGTCCGGGTCGAGCAGGAGCTTCGGCTCCCCGTCGAGCCCGTCCGTGGAGTAGAGCACGGACTGCTCGTTCTCAGGGTCGCGGCGCATGAAGAAGACACGTTCGCCCTGCTTCGACATTCCGCCCAGGTTCGGGATCTGGAACAGCTCGTCCAACCGCGCGCGCAGAGCGTCACGGTCCGGGTTGGCGTCCAGGACCTTGCGCAGGTATTCCTGCTGCGCCTCGATCCACGCCTGCGCTTCCTCGGACTCGAAATCCTCGAGCCATCGGTAGGGATCCTCTATGACGTGCCCGTGCACCGTGTCGACTACAACGGACGCTCTCGTCTCCGGAGCAGCCGGGAGCGGCGCGGACGGAGAGGCGACGGAGAGGGGCAGCGCGGCAATCAGCAGTGCGACAATAGCGGGCGCGGCGGACGCGCGAGGCGCGGCGGCGCGGAAGCGCCGGTCTCTGTGGTGCGATTCCATGTGTGGAGTCCCCTTCACCGAATGCATCTGGACGGGGGCTGACGCTCGGGCTACAGCCCCACCAGTCTCCCGATCTGATAGACACCGAAGCTGACGACCCAGGCCAGCACCAACTGGTACCCCACCGAGAACGCCATCCACTTCGCGCCTATCTCCCGCTTGGTCGCTATCACCGCGACTATACACGGTGTGTAGAGCAGAACGAAGAGCATGAACGCGAACCCGGCAAGAGGCGTGATGCCACCGGCGGGATCCTTGAGGGCCGCCGCCAGCGAATGCTCGCCGTTTGTGGCCGTCGCGTCCGTGTGATAGAGGACGCCGAGCGTCGAGACGACGACCTCCTTGGCGACGAACCCGGTTATCAAACTGACGCCCATCTCCCACGAGAAGCCGAGCGGCCTCACCACCGGGTAGATGAACTTGCCGGCCTTGCCGATGTAGGAATCCTCGGTGAGCCTGGCCGCGAGCTCTGACTGGAGCGCGTCCGCTGCTGCTGCCTCCTCCACCGAGCTGGATGCGCGCAGTGCCGCGATGTCCTGCTCGTAGGTCTCGATGGTGGACGCGTCTCTGGGGAACGCACCCAGGAACCAGAGGATGATCGAGGCGACGAGAATGACGCCACCCATCTTCTGCAGATAGATCTTGCCGCGTTCCCACGTGTGGATGAGCAGGCCCTTAGAAGTCGGCAGCCGGTAGGGGGGCAGCTCCATGACGAACGGCGCGGGGGTGCTTCTGAAGAGCGTCTTTGCGAAGAGCCGGCCCACGAGCATCGCTGTCACAATGCCGAATACGTATATCAGGAAGACCACGGTGCCGGCCCGCTCGGCGAAGAAGGCCCCCGCCACGAGCACGTAGACCGGAAGTCGCGCGCTGCACGACATCAAGGGAACGATCAGCGTCGTCATTATGCGATCACGCCGGGACTCCAGCGTGCGCGTCGCCATGATGGCGGGGACGGTGCACCCGAAGCCCATGAGCATCGGGATGAACGATTTCCCGTGCAGTCCCAGCGCGTGCATTAGTCTGTCCATGAGGAAGGCGGCCCTGGCCATATAGCCGGAGTCCTCGAGGAACGCTATCCCCAGAAACAGAATCATGATACTCGGAAGGAAGACGATGACCGACCCCACTCCGCCGACCACGCCGTTCACGAGCAGGTCCGAAACGAGAGACTCGGGGAGCGCGGTGTCCAGCGTCCTCGCGAGCCACGCGACCCCCGACTCCAACCAGCCCTGGGGGTAGGCGCCCACTTGGAAAGTCAGTTGGAAGAGCAACCAGATGAGTGCCAGGAAGATGGGGTAGCCGAGAAACCGGTTCGTGAGGACGTTGTCGATGCGGCGGGAGAGCTCCATGCGGTCCGTCTGGGGGAGCGTCAGCGACTCTCTGAGCGCCCCCTCTATGTAGCCGCTCCTGCCCTCTGAGATCACCGTCTCGGCGTCCGCGCCGGTTGCAACACTGATGTGCTTGGTGGCGCGCGTGACCGCATCGCGGAGCTGGAGAGACACGTCATCAGAGACACCCTTGTTGGACGCGGTCATCCCGAGGATCTCCTGGTCACCCTCAAGCATCTTGATGACCGCCCATCGGAGCGGATAGCCGTGCGTGGAAACGCCGGCGTCCTCGAGCAGCTTCACGAGTTCTACGAGAACGTCATCGACGTGGGGACCGTAGGAAATGGGGACGTGGCGGTGGTGTTCTTCCCTGTCTTCCACCAGGTCTATGACCGCATCGAGGAGGGCCTCGATGCCCTCACCGCGGTTCGCGACGGTGGGGACGACGGGGGCGCCCAGCAGCCGGTGTATCTTCTCGAGGTCCAGCTCCGCGCCCGAATCGAGGAACTCGTCCCACATGTTGAGGTTGACGACGAGATCGACGTCGAGCTCCATCAGCTGAACTGTCAGATAGAGGTTCCGCGCGAGATTGCCGGTGTCGACCACATGGACGACGACGTCGGGCCTGGAGTCGACGATGTAGCTGCGGACGACGCGCTCCTCAACGGAATACGCGGTCAGGCTGTACGTGCCGGGCAGGTCGACAACCTCGATCTCGTAGCCGCGGCACGAAAGCGACCCGACCTTCTTCTCAACAGTGACACCCGGCCAGTTTCCCACGTGCTGCCGGGCGCCGGTTATGCTGTTGAATACGGATGTCTTTCCCGAGTTCGGGTTGCCCGCAAGGGCAATGGTCAGCGATTTCTTCTCCGCCATGCTCCTCCACGCCCCAGCCCCCTGCCGAGACGCCTGCCACGTCCTCTGTCGTCATGCTTACGGCAGTAGGGTGGGGGAGTGACCTGCTCAACGATGATCTGTCTGGCTTCCTGTAGTCTCAGTGTCACGTGTGTTCCGCCGATGCAGTACTCCACGGGGTCGCGTAGCGGCGCGTGCTTAATGACCCGGACCAGAGCTCCCCTGATGAAGCCCATGTCCAGGAGTCTCCTTCGAAACGCGCCTTCGCCCTCGACGTCGACCACCATCGCGGCCTGGCCGGGACTCAGAGTCGCGAGTGGCACCCTCGGCTCAGCTGTCATCCGCTGCACTCCCGTGCTCGCTCACGTGCGGCTGGTTCTGCATCTCACACTTACTGTCGAAAGGGCACCCAGCGCACGAAGGGGCCTTCGACGGGTCGTTCGCGCGGGCGATGGACCTCCATAGAATCCTGACGAGGACCGAGACCGCGACGACGAGTATCACTCCCAGTAAGACCTTGTCCATCACTCACCCTCTCCTGAGCCGCGACATCGGCCCCTTGTCCACGTCATTGCCCGGTTGCCGGCGCTGCTCCTCCGGTTTCGCCCGCCCCCTCCGGTGCGCACTGCTCGTCCAGGAATTCAACGAGCCGCGCGCGCGTCTTCTCGGAGAGTCCGTGTTCCATCTTGCACGCCTCGGTATCGGCCGTTTCGGCGTCGACGCCGAGAACGTCATGAAGAAACCGAAAGATCACACTGTGCGTCCTGTAGACGGATTCTGCACGACTCCGACCGAACTCGGTCAGTAGTATCTTGCCGTAGCGTTCCTGCCTGACATAGCCGTCCTTCCTGAGCCTGGCGATCGCCGACCGCGCCGTGGGGACCGTAACATCCCGCTCTGCCGCCACTTGCGACACACCCACGGTGTCGTTCCTCAGAGAGAGAAGATAGACGGTCTCAAGATAGTCGGCACTGCGCGCAGAAAGCATGATTCCCCTCACAAAGTAAGCCTGCTCTTACTTTAGCATGAAGCAGGCCAGAAGTCAAGTTGCACGTGAGCCGCCACCAGGCAGTGCATCGGCACATCGTGACTCTCCGGGAGCCGCTCCGCCGGCGTACAGGAGGAAGGGCGGCCGGAGCCGCCCTTCTCGCACGCACGACAGACGTCAGCGCCCGGCGCATCACGCCGCCAGGCTGCGGGGATGCGCCGCGGGCTACGCGTCCCTCAGTTCACGCAGGCGCCTGTCCATCTCCTTGACCTTGGCCTGCTCGGCGAGCCAGAACTCCGGGTCGCGCTGGGCGTCGAGCTCCGCGATTGTCTTCCCCTGCTGCTCGACCCATGTGTAGTACTTGAGATTGAACCAACTCTGCTTCGCGTGGCGTGTTCCCTCGCGGAACCAGTCGGTCTTGGCGTTGTGGAAAACAGACACGGTTCTCACCGCGGCTTCCGTCTCGTCCATCACCCCGTAGGCTTCATCGAGCTGCTTCATCACGGAGTGATACCGGTCCATCGTGTCCGTGGCGATCGTGAAGACGCTGTCGCTGTCCCCCAGCCGATAGAACTTCGCGGTCTTGATGGAGGCGAGCACGTTGCACACGCCTGAGATGCCCATGATCTCCGACATCTCACGGATGCTCGCCTCGGGCACGCCGTAGCGGTCGGCCATCACCTTCCAGCCGGCCTCTTCGGTCAGGAGCTGCAGCCCCTTCTTGGACTCGATGTCGTCGATACAGGTGATGGCGTCCATCTCGAAGACGTTGTGGATCCACGTGACGTGCTTGTCGCCGATCCCCTGGATGTCGTGTCCACCGTAACCGTTCCAGTAGATAGTGGGGCACTGGATGGGCTCGACGCCGATGGTGAGAGCATCGTGAAACTCGTGCTTGATGCGCTCGGCCGCCGCTATCGTGCCCGCTGAGCCCATGGCCGATGCGAACGCCGCGATCTTCCCGTTCCCGATGCCCTTCTCCGCGAGCTCCGCGGCTACTTCGATACAGGAGTTGCCCGTGCAGTAGTAGTGGAAGCGGTAGTTCCCGAACTCCTCGAACTGGTTCATAATCCGATTGCTCGGGTCCTGCCGAAGCTCGTTGGCCTTGTCGTAGATCTCCTTGACGTTGCTCTCGCAGCCGGGGGTCTTGATGTAGCGGGCGCCGAGCGACTCGATCTTGTCGAAGCGCTCCTGGCTCATGAGCTCGGGCAGAAGCACGAGCGAGTCGAACCCCATCCTCGGTCCGACGTACGCCCCGCCGATCCCGTAGTTGCCCGTCGAGGGCCAGACGAGCGTGTGTACGCCCGGCTCGATGTCGCCCTCGAGCTGGTGCTCCATTGTCACAGAGTAGGTGGCGCCAACCTTGTGGCTTCTGGTGGGGAAGTCCTTACTGTAGAGGACGACGATGTTGGCATCGACCCCGGTCAGCTCCTTCGGAAGCACGATGTAGTAGATCCCACCCTCGGGATTCCGCCAGGTGATGTTGTACAGGTTGAGAGGACTGAGCGGGTCGTCCTTCGCTGCCTTGAGCGCGCGTTCGCGTATGGACGGGTCGATCCTCGACGGGTGCAGCATCTCCTCGAAGGTGGGTCCGAACACGAGCTGCTTCGTTGCCATGTGTTCTCCTCTTGGTAACGTTGCTTGGCGGCCGGGGCCCTACCCCGGCGCTCAGACACGCGGCGCTTCGCGCCTAAACTCGCGGCGGGGTAGGGCCCCGGCCGCCTGGCATTATCCGCGTGAGCACTACATGTCTACGTGTATCTCGAGTATGTCCCCGTCCTCGACGATGTGATCGCGGTCGACGACCTGCCCGTCGAACTTGCCCGAGCCCCAGATCTTGGTGAACTTCAGCTTGTCTGCGAACTCGCGGTGGATCTTCTCTGCTACATCGAGAACCGTGCTGCCACGCTTCACGATGAACGGCTTCTTCATGTCCGCCGTCTTGCCCGGTACCTTGCTGTAGATCCTGACGACGTCCAGGAACTCGTAGAGGCGCTTCTTCATCCGGTCGAGTCCCTCGCCGGTCTCGGCGGACACGGGGATGATCTCGAATTCATCCTCGATCACCTCTCCAAGGAACTTCAGGTTCTCGGTCGCTCCCTCTTCGTCGATCTTGTTGGCGATGATCAGTGTAGGCTTGACGTTTCTCGCGAGTTCCATCTCGTTCGGGTCGCAGACGGGGGAGAGTCTGATCCCCTTCGAGGCCAGGAACTCCCTCACGAACTGGCACGAATCCACGCAGTCGTCCGCGGACGCGTCGACTACCAGGAGGACGGTGTCGGCGTTCCTGACCAGCTCGGGCAGCCATGTCTCCGTGTGGTCGGGCGAGAACGGGGGGACGTCCACGAGTTCTATGTAGATGTCGGCGTACGGCATCATCGCGGGCAGCGGGACGCGCGTCGTGAAGGGATAGTTGGCGACCTCCGGCGTCGCGTTGGTCGTCGCCGCGACTATCTGCGATTTCCCGACGCTAGGTGTGCCGATCAGAATGACCTGGGGCGACTCGCCTTTCGGAACATGGTACGAGGGGCCCTTGCGGCCCTTCCTGCTGGGCTGCTCGAGTTCGGCCTTGAGCTTCGAGAGCTGCTTCCTGAGGTGGGCGCGGAGCTTGTCCGTACCCTTGTGCCTGGGTATGATAGCCATCATCTCCTGAAGAGCGGCTATCTTATCCTCGGTCGTTTTCGCCTCGCGGAAGCGCTGCTCCGCGTTCTTGTAGGGTGGGGGGAGATTCGCCGGCATCTGTTCCTCTGTCCTCGTTGCACCTCGACTGTGAACAACGATTCTAGCGCGGCTCGGCGCGCTTATCAAGACGCCCTGGAGGTCTCCCGGTGCGCGCCGTGCATGACGGCGTGATGGCGCCGAGCGTCCCGGCAGTTAAGGAATTGGATGGAATCGCGTTCTACGCGCCGGTTCCCGAGAGGGCCCGGGGTGCTGATCGCAGGGTACTGGCCGTCAGATGCGTCCCCTACCCCGCGCGGTACATCGACTTGATCTGTCCCCACGAGGTCGGTTCTACCGGGTTCCACACGATGCCGGAGATGAAATCCTCGTCGTCCGCGTCGCGCGGATGGGCTCCGGCCTCCTCCAGCACGGCCTCGAGCGCCTCAACAGGAGACATCTCATCTACCGGAGGTGCGGCCATCCGGGTCTCAGTGGTTCCGCTCGTGGTGCAGCTCGGAGGAAGGACGTTGCCCTCCATGTAGACCGGGCCGGCGTCCGGCGCGATCACGACCGCGTTCGGCTCGTCGCTCCCGGACTTGGGAAGGTAGTAGTTCTTCACCAGGTTTGCGGACGCGCCATTCCTCACGCGCGTGCCGTAGTTCGAGGCCCAGCCGCAGATGACGTTGTTGACCATGTCCACGGACGTCGCATCGTCCAGCTGTGGGTTCCGCTCGTTTCCGATGATGAACAGGTTGTGGTGCAGCGAGATGTTCGTGAGACCGGTGCGAATGAGCGAGTTCTTGACGGTCTCGGCGAGGATCGACCACTGGACCGTGATGTCGTGCGCGCTGAGGCAGATGTCGAGGTTCCCGTCGCCCGCTCTGCGGAACGAGCAGTGGTCGACGACGATGTTGTGAGCGCCGTCCCAGATTCGGAGGTTGTCTCCCGACAGCGGGTCCGGCGCGTCGATGACGCGGATGTGCCTGACTATCATGTCGTTTGCGCCGCGGATGTCGAAGAGCGCTCCGGTGACGCCGTCGTGCGCCGCCGTGATGGTGATGCCGGGGTCGGGCGCGGTCGACCCGTCTATGGTCAGATGGTGCCCCGTCACGCGGACGGTGCTTGAAAGCTCGATCGTGCCTCCCACGGCGAAGGTGATCTCGCGGTTCGAGGCCGAGACGGCGTCGCGGAACGTGCCGGGTCCCGAGTCCGCGAGGGACGTCACCACGTAGCTCTCGCCGCCGGAACCGCCGATCGTGTCCGCGCCGAACCCCTGGAGCGGACGGGAACTGGCCGGGGCCGCGCACACGAGGAGCGCCGTCAGGGTAACCGTGAACACGAGAGCAATCTTCCTTCTTCTCAAACCGACCTCCTTCGATGAACCAGGATACAATCACCCGCATGCCAAACTGCAAGAAGCGTTCCCCGCAACATCTTGACCACCAACCAACGTGACCCTATAGTCACTCAACCGCAAGTTATCCGCTCCGTCCACCCGAGCCGGGGGGAGTCCTCTGTCGACGGAACATGCCGCGCCAGGTCTGGACCGCTCCAAGCTGCGTCGAGCCGCCA
>DAOWCM010000315.1 GCA_030639555.1 Candidatus Eiseniibacteriota bacterium
CTTCGGTCGCTCGGGTTCGTGTTCCAGGCGTACAACCTGATTCCGGTGCTCACGGCGCTCGAGAACGTCGAGTTTGTGCTGGAGCTTCGGGGTGAGGGCGGCGGGCGGCGCGCCACGGCAATGTCCGTGCTCGAGGAACTCGACCTCGGTGAGCTTGCCGACAGGAGGCCGAACGAGATGTCAGGCGGACAGCAGCAGAGAGTCGCGGTCGCGAGGGCAGTAGCGGCGAAGCCCCGTCTGGTTCTGGCCGACGAACCCACCGCGAACCTCGACAGCGAGAACGGAGAGTCGCTTCTCAAGATGATGAGGCAGTTGAGGGATGAGCAC
This sequence comes from Candidatus Eiseniibacteriota bacterium, assembly GCA_030639555.1. Taxonomy (GTDB): domain Bacteria; phylum Joyebacterota; class Joyebacteria; order Joyebacterales; family Joyebacteraceae; genus JALGZG01. Next base: position 328 of record DAOWCM010000315.1, read on the forward strand.
GACATGACGTTCGTGTTTTCCACGCACGATCAACTGGTGGTCTCGTACGCGTCCAGGGTCGTTACGCTCCGCGACGGGAAGATCGTCAGTGATGTGAGGAAGAACTCCGGCTCGGAGACGCCCGCTGAAGGGGTAGAGGGGCGGCGCGAAGGGCCGGAGGCGCCCGGTGACGGAACGGAAGTGAACTAGACAGGAACGAGAGCGAGGTGAACCAGGTGGAAAGCGGGGGACGGCATCACGAACGCAGTGAGAAAGCGGGTCGGTTGCTGGTCGCGCTCCTTGCTTGTGCGTGCGCTCTCGCGAGCGCACAGCCTGCCTCCGCCATGGATCTCTGGTCCGACGCGTCCGGAGCGCGGTCCGTGTCTCTCAACACGTCGCTCAAGTGGACGTCCGTTCTGTCCCACGCGTCCGGCGACACGGTCTTCTTCCCCGAGGAGTGGAGCGCCGCTTCGCTGTGGCGGTTCCGCGCCGTCGTGGATGCAAGGCCAACCCCGTGGCTCGCAGCACAGGTCGCCTACGAGCAGAGGGCCAGAACGGTCTCGGAGGGCGCCGGTGCGGCCGGAGGCGTGGGCCTCCTCCCGAAGGAACTTCCCGCTCCCTACCGCGTGAGGCAGGTCGACGACCCGCTGGTCGAAGTGGGAACAACGTTCTCATACCGCCATGAACTGGACAGGGCGGTGGCCTCTGTCTCGCTCTCGCGGGCCGAACTCAAGGTCGGCAGGCAGGCCGTGGGCTGGGGGCGCGGCCTGGTGTTCGGCGCCGTCGACATATTCGCGCCGTTCTCTCCTCTTGAGAGCGACAGGGAGTGGCGAAGGGGGATCGACGCGGTCCGACTGAGAGCGCCCGTGACCGACCTGATATCCGTGGACGCCGTTGCGGCATTCGGCGAGTCAATGGAGGAGTCGGCCTTCGTCGGGCGCGTTCACGGCTACGTCGGCGATGTGGACGGCGAGTTCTTCGCGGGCACGCGCTGCGAGGACGGTTTCTACGGCGCCTCGCTCTCGTTCCCGGTGCTCGACGCGGAGCTCCACGGAGAGGCGGCCGTCTTTGTGTCTCCGGAGCCCCTGCCCGTGGGCGGCTCCTTCGGAAGCGACGACGTGGCGGTCAAGACGGTCGTCGGCGGCTCGCGCACGTTCGACCTTGTCGGCGGGCTCATGCTCGTCGCCGAGTACCACTACTCCGGGTTCGGGTTCCCTGACATCGAGGACGCGTCTGACTACTTCGAGGACGAAGGCTTCCTCGAGCGGTACGTGCGAGGGGACAGCCAGATCCTCGGACGCCACGCCTGCGCCGTCCAGCTGTCCTACGGGTTCGCCGGCGTCACGCCGCTGTCCGTCACCTGGCTGACAAGCCCCGTGGACGGCTCCGGCGTCGTCGTCCCGTCCGTCGTGTGGGTCTTCTCCGACAGCGTGACCCTCACGGCCAGCGCCTACATCTCGCACGGTGCGGCTCCGGAGGGCTCGAAGATCCTGAGCGAATACGGCGGGACCCCGACGAGCGGCCTCCTGCAGATCAGCTTCTACTACTAGTACTCAATCAACCCCGCACGACCGAGCTCTCGGAGCGCATCGGCCGCCGTTGCATCGCTCAGGCGGTACTTCCCATCGTGCCCACCGACAACTGTGTAGTGCCCCTCGTCCTCCTCCCGCAAGAAGAGGAGAACGACTTCTCCTGCCTCGAGGATCACGTAGTCACAGATGATCTGATCTCTCGTAGGCATGGTCGGAAGGACTGTCAGGCGACTTTGCCCTGGGCTCCCCTTCAACCACTGAGTAACACGAACCGATGCCTCTTCCTTCTTCTGTCTGACAGGGAGTCCGGATACCTCTGCACCGCCACCGCGTTCGACCCTCTCCACCTCTCCTATCACAACAAGCTCAGATTCCTCAAAGAGTCTCGTTGCCACACGTGGTGCAACCAGCTCTCTCACCTCGGCCAAAAGGTCATCCAGCGGCAGCCCCTTGCGGACCACCGTGTTGCTGCTGTCTACGATGTACTTGTTGCCCTCATGGTGGCCTTGAAGGGACCGTGTGACACCCCGACCCCGGAGAACCAGGGTCACCAAGATGCGTTCCCCCTCCTCGTATCTAGCGTACCCCGTGCGGTGCATTGGCAGCGCGTGGAACGTCACCCGCTCGCCACACGCCCCCTTCAGGCAGTCCTCTACCGCGAGAATCACTTCGACGCCCCAGACACCATAGTGTTCCGGCGCGAGGAGCTTGTGCTCCGTCCGCTCTACTGTCCCGAGAGCAATGACATCAGATGTGAGGATGACCGTTTCCTCGACCAAAGCTTCATTGCGCAGGTACTCATCTGCCGCAGAGTCGGACTGTTCGACCCTCAGTCTGTCCGCATGGGCCAGGACGTCAAGATCAGGCGTCACGCCCAGGGCACCGGTCGGGTGTGCTGTCAACGCCAGCACAAGGCCTAGCCCGACCACACGAGGCGAAGTGACTCTCATGGCACCCTCCTTTCCTGTCACACGCCATACTACCGCAGGTCAGGACACTCGCCGCGCGAATTAGGACACCACCCATTGGGGGGTCATGTCAATAAGTCTGGTGACTTTCGTTTTCGTCGGTGCCGGGCATATCCTCCTCCATGGGTGCGAGGACGGTAATCAGTGAGAAGATGATGCGTTCGCAGCTCCTGACGTTCGTGAACGCTCCCATGGGCCGGATCCTGCGTCTGATCTCGCGGTTGAGCCTCTCTACCTTGTTTGTCGTCCTGATGATGTGCCACTGGTTCTTCGGGAGCTGGAAGTAGTGCGTGCTGGCTTCCAGGTGACGGAGGAGCGTTCTCACGGCCCTCTGTTCCCGCGTCTCCCACTTCTCCCCGAAGC
>DAOWCM010000102.1 GCA_030639555.1 Candidatus Eiseniibacteriota bacterium
CCGAGCGGGATCCACCCCTCGTCGTCGGTGTTCGTGAAGAGATCCGTGTCCTGCGGGTCCGTCTCGTTAGCGAGCGACGACGCACCCTCGCTCAGATGGTCGTACATCTCCCAGAGTTCCGCATATGCTGACGCCATGTTGTCGCCCGGCCTCAGAGTGAGGAAGTCCGGATCGTCGTCGATGAGATACTGAAGGGTCTGCCCCTCCTCCATATCTACGTTGTAGCTCACGGCGATGTAGAACACGGCCTGCAGAACATCGAGCGGCGCGTGCATGAGGAACGCGTCCGTGGCGTCGATCTCGATCTCGACCGCCTCGCGCTTCGCGTCCACCTCGATGTCGAGGAGCACAACGCAATCCTGGTCCTCGAACTGCTCCAGGTTGCCGTCCGCGTAGTCCAGAGCAGGCAGCACCTCCGCCTCGATGAAGTCCTGAAGCTCGGAGAACTCGAAGTCGCTTCTGCAGGATTCCCTGACACGCCTGGCCGCCGTGTAGACGTCGGGTTTCCTGAGCGCGCGGAAGAGGAAGTCACCCGGGCCGCCCGGGCCGCGTCTCTCATCGGGGAACAGGCCGTCAATGATGTCCCCGAGCTCCGGGTCCTGAAGCACCATCGCGATCCTCGTTATCGCTGCCATCATCAGGGCCCCGCAGTGGTCGGGGTCGATGTCCAGGGCGTCCTCGAAGTAACTGTTGGCCTGTTCCATGTTGATGTCCCACATCCAGGGCGGTTCCTCCGGATTCACGCCTGCCATGGAATTCTCAAGGTACGCGATACCCTGAGCGAAGAGCTGATCGGCCGTCGCCGCCTCGTCGGCGCCTTTGTCCTCCGAGCAACCGAACAACCCGAGAGCGACGGCTCCCAGCACCACCAGCACAACGAGCGGGCGTAGCACCTTCATTCGAGCCCTCCTCATGTTCCGGCCTGCGGACGATTCCTCATCCCGCCCTCTCCCCACCCCGCCCTCTGATAGCAGACGACGGGGCGAGGCGCAACCCCAAATGGGGGTTGAGAGGGATTCCGCGGACCGCCGCTCCCCCACGGGGAGCGGGCGATGGCGGGGTACAGGAGATGCGCCCCCTCTCACGGTGGAGAGGAGGCGCTCTTGGTACGCCCAGGAGGACTCGAACCCCCAACCTTCTGGTCCGTAGCCAGACGCTCTATCCAATTGAGCTATGGGCGCTTCTCGGATCTGGCGGAGAGGGAGGGATTCGAACCCTCGGTACAGTTACCCGTACAACTGCTTAGCAGGCAGCTCCCTTCAGCCACTCGGGCACCTCTCCTCATATGTCGCAGCTGTCAAGCACTCAGAATGGCGGAGGGCGAGGGAATCGAACCCCCAAGGGCGCAAGCCCGGCGGTTTTCAAGACCGCTGCCTTACCAATTAGGTCTAGCCCTCCGACCTCCCTCGGGCAGTATAGCAACGCCTCTTTCGGGTGTCAAATCGAATCACCCCTCACCACTCCCGCCTGGCGCGGCGGCGGGGCGGCACCACCTTGTAACCTCGTCTAGCTCCAATCGGAGTCAGAGCGACGGGCCGGTCGATATGCGCCGTCCGAACGTCCGCTCTCCTCCAACTCCCACTCTCTGAGCAACCGGCGAGAGCGGGCCAGGCGCGCCGCTCCCCCGGCCAGCAAGAGCAGCGCCACCACCACGAACATCACGTTCCACCGCGAGAGGAACACGCCCCAGCCGAATCGGCCCCGGAAGGAGACCAGCGCGTCACGTTCGAAGACCTGGAGCGTGCGTCCGGAAAGCGCTTCCACGCCCTTTTCGAAGCTGGCGGCCGCCGCGATCCCGAAGAGAACCTCTGCCGGCGTCGCCGGGCCCGCCTCCTCCATGAGGAAGCGAACGGCGTAGAAACTCTCCGAATAGGCGAGCATGGCATCGGCAGCGCCTGCCGGGAACGCAACGGCGAGTTCGTCGAGCGGGATCAGACCGCCGCTGGCGCTCGCGCCCGCCAGAACCGACGAACGGGGAAGCCGCCACTCCCCCGCCAGCGTCATCGCGATACCCTCGTGAAACCACCGCGGCACCGGCACGCCGGAGAGGACCCGTCCTGCCGCGATGTGGCCGATCTCGTGGACGACAACGTCCTCCATGTGGAGGGGATCAGGGGCCGTGATCGGGTTTCTGAGCACGATAACGCCGCGGTCGGGGAACGCGCAGCCGGCGCCCCAGTCAGGCACGCCACCGTAGGTCAGGACCCGGAACTCGTCTCCGGTGGAGGCCACATAGATCGTCACCGGCCCCAGGTCGGCCAGACCCGCGCTATGCGCCACGGAACTGCCCCGTGACACGGCTACCTCGAGGATCCGTGCGGCCGGGCGAGCGTCCGCCGGGCGATAGAAGACCGTGATGTCGCCGCGGCTCAGGCGCTCGCGCGCCGTAGCATCAGCAACGGCGCCGGCGGCCTGTGCCAGCGCGACAAGAGCAAGCGCGACAGCGGCGCAGAGCGCCGCGAATGCCCGGGGGCGCACGGTAGGTCACCCTTTCCGGTGATGGAGTGGCGAGATGGCCCGCAGACGTTCGACGGCGCCGGGGAGCACCTCAAGGACCCGGTCGATGTCGGCCTGCGTGGTGGAACGCCCCAGACCGAATCTCACGGAACCCTGTGCGACGTTCGCGGGCACACCCATGGCTGAGAGCACGTGCGACGGCTCCGCCGAGTCCGTGGTGCAGGCCGAGCCCGTGGAGACTGCGATGCCCTCCATGTCCAGTGCGAGAACCACACTCTCACCCTCGACGTAGTGGAGCGAGACGTTCAGCGTGCCGGGAAGGCGCTCCGTCGGGTGCCCGTTGATGGACACTTCCGGTATGCTCTCGAGGATGCCCTTCTCGAGTCGAGCAGTCAGGGCATTGAGACGAACGCTCTCCTCCGGTATCCCCTCAACGGCAAGCTCCAGGGCTCTGGCGAGCCCCACGATACCGGGGACGTTCTCCGTGCCGGCGCGGACGCTCCATTCGTGGCTCCCCCCGTGAGACAGCGAGTCGAAGGACACGCCCCTCCTCACGTAGAGGAAGCCCACTCCCTTCGGGCCGTAGATCTTGTGCGAGGACATCGAAAGAAGATCGACACCGAGTTCGCCCACGTCCACGGGCAGCTTCCCGATCGCCTGAACCGCGTCCGTGTGTACGATGATGCCGCGCTTCCTCGCGATAGCCGCGATCTCTCCCACAGGCTGCACGGTCCCGACCTCGTTGTTGGCGAGCATCACGGACACGAGAACCGTGTCTTTGCGGCACGCGCGCTCGACGTCGGCGGGGTCCACCATTCCAGTCTCATCGACTTCCACAAAAGTCACGTCGAGCCCGAACCTGTCTCTGAGATATGTCGCCGTCTGCAGGACGGCGTGGTGCTCGATGCGCGTCGTGATGATGTGACCGGGGCGCCCGAGATTGGCGAAGGCCACGCCCTTCAGCGCCATATTATCGGATTCCGTGCCGCCGCTCGTGAATACTATCTCCCTCGGCGAGCACCCCATCGACGACGCCACCGTCTCCCTTGCTCCCTCTACGGCGCGGCGCGTCACCTGGGAGAGCTCGTACGGACTTGACGGGTTCCCGTACCGTTCGCCGAAGTAGGGCAGCATCGCCTCAACCACGCGAGGGTCCGTGGGCGTCGTCGCGTTGTGGTCCATGTAGACGACACTCACCGCACCCACCTCCTTCCCATGCAACTCGTAGTGCGGCCGGCCCACAGTGAGGCCGGCCGCCCGTCTTCACGTGCTGGTGGAGCCGGACGAACGCTCGAACTCACAAGGCGCGCCGTCCCGGATCACGCCCCACGCTACTCGCCCTTGTCCCAGATGCCCCTACGCTTGGCCAGCTGGGCGACCTCGATCAGCTGATTCTGCCGCTCGATCTCGCGATTGGCGTGGCTCTTCCAGTTGGAATCCAATCGCGCCTGCTCGAGCTTCCCGATGGCCTGGCCGTACAGCGCCGCGCCGCCGTCGTAATCCCCGGCCTCACAGCGAGCGTCCGCCTTGTGCTCGAGGGCCTTCGCCCACGAGACGTACGCGCTGCCGTTTCCCTGCGAGACCTGCAGCAGCCTCTGCGCCGTCGCTATTGCGGAGTCCGACCTGCTAACGTCGTTGTAGGCGTCCGCGAGCGCACCGAGGAAATCAGGGTTGTTCGGCTGCGTCTCCACCAGCGCTTCGTACTGCGCGAGCGCCTTCGCGTACTCGCCCCTCGACCTGTACACACTCGCCAGATTCGCCCGGCTCCCGAAGTCGCCCGGCTCCTTCTCGAGCACCGTCAGGAAGAGCGTCTCAGCGTCGTCGAGTCTGCCGACCTTCATGTAGAGGAAACCCAGGGTCTTCAGCGTGTAGGAACTGGCCCCCCCGTAGGTGCGGACCTTCTCGTAGGCGGCGATGGACTGATCGTAAAGGCCGGATCGGTAGTAGAGGTGCGCCAGCTGCTGCGCCGAACGCGGGTCCGCCGGAGCAAGCTCGAAGGCCCTCCTGTAGGCGTTCAGGGCCGCCAGGTCCATCGTCATCTTCTCGTACGCGTACCCGAGATTGAGGAAGATGTCGGCGTCGTCCGACTTCAGCTGGACAGCGGCGACGTACTCGTTCACCGACTCCTGATAGTTGCCCATGACCGAGTGCGCGTATGCCAGTGACGTACGCGTGTACGGGTCGTCACGGGCCAGGTCGCGCGCCGCCTCGTACATCTCAAGCGACTTGTCGAACTCCTGCGTCTCGACGAGGTATATCCTGCCAAGGCCCAGGTAGGGCTCGACGTACTCCGGGTCGAGATTGATCGCCTTCTCGTAGTTCTCGATGGCTTTCCCGATCTCACGGACCCTGTAGAACTCGGCGGCGTTTTGTGCTGCCTTCTCGGCCGGCGTCAGCACTACCGCCGGTGCTGCCTCCCCCGAGCCCCGGATGGTCATCAGGGTCTGCCCCTCTTCCTCGGGCATCGAGCCGACGCAACCCGACAGTGCCGCCACGGCGGCAGCAATCAGGAGCGACACCCAAACAAGTGGCGAATTGAGTTTCATAATGGGACCGCCTCTCTTCTTCCTGTCGCCTGGGAGCAGATACTATTTCTCCCCACGAAACTCGTTTATCATCTCAATGTTGTCCCGGCAGATCTGCGCTATGGCTCCTTCGGGATCCAGCTCGATCACCTTCTGCCACTCCCTGACGGCCTCATCGAAGATCTGCGCGTCTGCGAACGCGACCGCCAGGTTGAAGTGGGCCTCCGCGCTGTCCGGATCGATGGCGAGGGCCCGTCTGTACATCTCGATCGCGTCGTAGTACTTCCTGCTCGCGTAATGGTTCGTCCCGAGATTGACGTACACCATAGCGTTCTCCGGATCGAACGTCAGGGCTTTCCGGAGCTGCTCTTCGGCCATCTCGAACTCCCCCATGTCGGTGTAGAGAGATCCGAGGTTCGTCCTCGCCCCCACGTGGGTCGAGTCCAGTTCCACTACCGTCAGATAGGTCGCAAGAGCCTCGTTCTCCATCCCTACCTCGTAGTAGAGGTTGCCCAGCTCGATGAGGAGGTCGATGTCGTCGGGGCTCTTCTCGACGTCTCTCGCCAGCCTCTCGACAGCGGCTATGCGCTCGTCTACAGCATCTTCTCCGTCCTGCGCAAGGGCCACGGGCGCCGCCACAAGGACCAGGAGCACAAGCGGGATGATCGCGGCGATCCGCGGTGCAGTCAACATGCCGTCTGTCCTTCCGTTCGGCCTAACTCACGGCCACCCTACTTCTCAGGAGCGCTCTCTACCGGCACGCTCTCTACGGTCAGCTTGACGATCTTGTCCGGCTTCAAAACTGTGCCGCTCTTGTCCTCACCCTTCTGGATCGAATCGATCACGTCCATGCCCTCGATGACCTTGCCGAATGCGGCGTACTTGCCGTCGAGGTGCGACGCGCTCGCGAGCATGATGAAGAACTGGCTTCCGCCCGAGTCGGGGTCCGAGGCCCGCGCCATCGAGAGCACGCCTCTCACGTGCTCGAGCTCGGCGTCGAACTCCGCTGGGATCGTGTAGCCCGGACCGCCCGTGCCCTTCTTGTTCTCCACGTCACCAGTCTGTGCCATGAAGCCGTCTATTACGCGATGGAACTCGACTCCGTCGTAGCGGCCGGAGTTGGCCAGGCTGACGAAGTTTACGATCGTATTGGGAGCCTTATCTTCCCAGAGCTCTATCGTAACAACGCCCTTGCTCGTCTCCATCGTGGCGATCTTGCGTCCCTCAGGGAGGTACGGGACTTCCTTGGTCTGCGTGCCGTTCTTGATGTAGGTCAGTGTCGCGGTCACCGGCTTCGCCTCCTCAGTCGCGGCCTTGGCCTCTACCTTCTTCGCCTCGACCGGCGCCTTGGCGTCCGTTGCCGGCGCCGCCGTCCCCTCTCCTCCCGCCAGCGCAACCGAGGCCACCGTGGCCAGAGAGACTGCAAGCAGGACCGTCAGAAACGCTCTGTTGTGACGCATCTGCTCCTCCTTCGGACTTCGTACGGGAATAACAATACTGCACGTCTCCAGACTCAATCTAACCGAGTGGGATTCCAGGTGTCAAGCGGGTTTTCCCGGGCCCCGGCACGCATTCTGCTAGTGTGTTTGACCATGTGCCCCCGGTGGACTAGACTTGATATCTGAGATTGAGGGGCGCGCCGCCTGACGCCCCCTCACCCGGAATCGAGGGCGACGCCGCAAGGGCTGCGCCCTCTCTCCAGCTCCGGGACCAGCGGCGTCGCGTCCGCCCGCATCGGCCGGCCGTCATCCGTCCCGCTGCGAACATAAGGCGAGGACCAACCATGGTGGGGCTACAGGAGCTTGCGCGCCGACTGCGCGCGGCGAAGAACACCGAGGAGTTCATTGAACTGATACGCTCCGGAGACGTCGACTTCATCGATCTCCGGTTCGTCGACCTGCCCGGCCGTTGGCACCACGTCACCATTCCCACCACGCGTCTCTCCCCCGCTCTCTTCACGAGGGGCACGGGATTCGACGGCTCGAGCATCCCGGGATTCACCTCCATCGAGAGCGGCGACATGGTGCTCCTTCCGGTCCGATCCACGGCAACCGGTGAGGAGTACGGTGACAACCAGATCGTCGCCATGATAGCGACCGCCGCGGATCCCGACTCCAAGGAGCCGTTTGCGCTCGACCCGAGGGTGATAGCGGGACGCGCTGAGGACGCGCTTCGACAGTCCGGGCACGCAGACGAGAGCCTCTGGAGTCCCGAACTGGAGTTCTACGTCTTCTCTGGCGTGTCGTTCAACGAGGCCCCGAACGGAGCGCACTACCGGGTGAGTTCAACCGAGGCCGGCTGGCCGGAGCCTGGTTCCGATGAACCGGACCTCGGGTACCGCATCAGGCCCCGCTCCGGTTATCACGCGACTCCACCCTCCGACTCCCACTTCGAGATACGAAACGAGATCACCGCACGCATGGAAGAGACGGGCATCCCCGTCAGATACCACCACCACGAGAACGGCGCTCCCGGTCAGCTCGAGATCGAG
>DAOWCM010000112.1 GCA_030639555.1 Candidatus Eiseniibacteriota bacterium
AGTGAACGTGCACACCGCGAGGCGGGCGCGCGCGCCTCCGAACTGGGAGTCGACTGGCTCTTCCTGTTCGGAACCGAGGTCGCAGCGCTCAGGGAAGGCGCGCTCGATGCAGGCATGCCGGCCTCGCGGGTCAGGATCTTCGAAAGCAAGACCGCGCTCGTCGACACACTGAGAAGGGAGCTCGACGAGTCCGCGGTTCTGTTGGTGAAGGGGTCGCGCGGAATGCGTATGGAGGAAGTGGTTGAGTTGCTGACAGCGGAGGCGCCCGCCTCCAAGTCGGCCGGAGCCTAGGCTCCCCATCGGAAGGGCTGTCATGTTTTACCATCTCCTATACCCCCTAAGGGACCTCGTTTCTGCCTTCAATGTCTTCCGGTATATTACCTTCCGATCGGCGTACGCGGCGGTGACAGCCCTGCTCATAAGCTTCCTCCTCGGCCCCATCTTCATTCGCATGCTCAAGAGGCATCAACTAACCGAGGGCGTGAGGGAATACGTCCCGGAGTCGCACGTGGCCAAGGCCGGGACCCCGACGATGGGCGGACTGCTCATCCTCGTGGCGACGCTCGTTCCGACGCTCCTCTGGGCACGTCTGGACAACGATTTCATCTGGCTCATGATCTTCGCGACCCTCTGGCTCGGCGGAGTGGGTTTCGCCGACGACTACCTCAAGGTGGTCAGGAAGCGCAGGAAGGGTCTCGTCGCCCGCTACAAGCTGACCGGGCAGCTGGGGCTTGGGCTTCTCATCGGGCTCTACGTTTACTACACGCACCTGACCGGCTCGGCCTCGGAGGTGGAGGTGCCCTTCTTCAAGGACGCCGTTCTGTCGCTCGGGGCCGCCTACGTGGTCTTCGTGATGGTGGTCATCACCGCGAGCTCGAACGCGGTCAACCTCACCGACGGCCTCGACGGCCTCGCGATAGGGTTGGTTATCTTCTGCGCGCTGGCGTTCGCCGCGATGAGCTACGTGACGGGACACGTCAAGTTCAGCGACTACCTCAATATCCCGTACATCGCCGGCACCGGGGAGCTCACGGTCTACTGCTCCGCGCTTATCGGGGCGGGCCTCGGTTTCCTCTGGTTCAACGCGCACCCAGCGGACGTGTTCATGGGCGACACGGGGTCGCTCGCGGTCGGAGGCGCGCTGGGAACCCTCGCGATCCTCATCAAGAAAGAAATATGGCTGATCATCGTCGGCGGCGTCTTCGTGATCATCGCGGCCTCCGTGATCATCCAGATAGCGTCGTTCAAGCTTCGAGGCAAGCGGGTGTTCCTCATGGCCCCGCTTCACCATCACTTCCAGAAGATGGGGTGGCCGGAGAGCAAAGTGGTCATCCGTTTCTGGATCGTCGGAGCGCTCTTCACGCTGATCGCGCTCTCAACGCTCAAACTTCAGTGACAGGTGGGTCTCATGAAGACCGGATGGGCGGACGAGAGACAGAGGAAACACTCGAAGAAGGGACGGACACGTGGGCGGTCCTACGCCACAGGAACTGAGCTCGCAGAGAGTCCTGGTGGTCGGGCTGGCGCGGAGCGGCGTAGCGGCCGTGGAGTTACTGCTGCGCTCAGGCGCGTCGGTCGTGGGAACGGATCTGCGAAGCGCGGACGAACTCGGAGTCGATCCGATCGATTGGAGCGACAGAGGAGTGGAGCTTAGGCTCGGAAGCCAGACGCCGGATCTCCTGGACGGGATCGACCTTGTTGTCCTGAGCCCGGGCGTCCCGCTGGAATCACCGCTCCCGAGGGCTGCGCGGGAACGCAACGTTCGCACGATAGGAGAGCTCGAGCTCGCATACGGGGCGTCGAGCGGAAGGTGGCTGGCCGTGACCGGAACGAACGGCAAGACGACGACGACCGCACTTCTGGGCGAGCTCGTGAAGACCGTGGGCGTACCCGTTGCCGTCGCCGGAAACATCGGGCTTGCCCTGTCCGGAGAGGTCGAGGGCGTGCCGGCCGACGGGTTCATCGTTGCGGAGGTCTCGAGCTTCCAGCTGGACACCATAGAGAGCTTCAGTCCGCACGTCGGGGTGCTCCTCAACGTCACCGAGGACCACCTCGACCGGTACGAGTCGTTCGACGCCTACAGGAGATCGAAGGCGCGAGTGTTTGAGAACCAGAGCACATCGGACTTCGCCGTCCTCAACTTCGACGACGCGGGCGTGGCGGCGCTCAAGGCCGACGTGGCCGCCACGGTCATCCCCGTGAGTACCGAACGGGAAGTCAGACACGGCGTCTTCCTGCGAGATGACGCGATCATCTCACAGGTAGGTGGCAGAGAGCAGAAGATCATCACCGCGAGCGAGGTGGGAATCCTTGGACCTCACAACCTCTCGAACGCGCTGGCGGCGACGGCGGCCGCTGTCGCCGTCGGCGTAACGCCTGCGGATGCAGCGCAGGTGCTCGCGGGCTTCAGGTCGCTCGAGCACAGGCTCGAGGACCTGGGTGAGATCGATGGCGTGGCCTACGTCAACGACTCGAAGGCCACGAACGTAGACTCGGTGAGCTGCGCGCTTCGGAGCTTCGACGCTCCCATCGTTCTCATAGCGGGCGGGAAAGACAAGGGCACTGACTACTCGCCGCTTCGCGGGACCATCGCCGACCGTGTCAGGCACGTCGTTCTGATAGGAGAGGCGGCTTCGATCATGGAGCGGACGTTCGAGGGCGCGGTGCCCATCGAACGTGTCGCCTCGCTAGGAGAGGCGGTGCTGGCCGCGCGCAGAGCCGCCGTGCCGGGCGACGTGGTCCTTCTGTCGCCGGCGTGCGCGAGCTTCGACATGTTCGACGACTTCGAGGACAGGGGACGGCAGTTCAAGGATCTTGTCGCGGCGCTTTCGCGGAAGGAACGCGGGTCAGTCGCCGGAGGTGGGAAGTGAGAGGGAACGTACGCTGCGATTGGTCGCTGGTCTGGACGACGCTGCTTCTGATCCTCGTCGGGATGCTGACGGTGTACACGGCGAGCGTCTACATCGCCGAGCACAGCTTCGGCGGCAGCCACGTCTTCCTGAAGAGGAACGCGCTCCGTGCGGCGTTTGGACTGGCCGCGATGGCATTCGCGTACGCCTTCGACTACAGGTCCTACCGCAGGCACGCGAAGAAGGCGATCCTCATGGTCATCGTGCTCCTGGTAGCGACGCTGCTCTTCGGACGGACCGTGCGCGGCATGCGCGGTTTCCTCCTCATGTTCCAGCCCAGCGAGGTGGCGAAGCTCGTCCTCGTCGTCTATCTGGCCGACGTGCTCGCGCGCAGGAAGGACGAGCTGGCGAACTTCACCCACGGGCTCCTTCCCAGGCTGGGGCTCGTGGCGTGCGTGGTCGGGCTCATACTGCTTCAGCCCGACTTCGGGAGCGCGATCGCGGTCGTGATCCTTTCCCTCGTGCTGTTGTTCCTCGGGGGCGCCAAGCTGTCGCACATCGGTGCGCTGGCGGCGGCGGCGGTCCCGGGCGCTGTCCTTGCGGTGAAGTTCGTGCCTCACATCGCGGAAAGGTGGGCCGTGTGGCGCGCCGCCTACGACCTCACGCTCACGGGAGTCGACACCAGGGGCGCCGGATACCAGATATTCCAGTCGCTCGTGGCGCTCGGGTCCGGCGGACTGTGGGGAAGAGGGATAGGGGGAAGCTACCAGCGCGCTTTCATCCCGGACCCGTACACCGACTTCGCATTCTCCATATGGGGCGAGGAGGTCGGGTTCCTCGGCACGTTCGGGCTCATCTGCGTTCTCGCGTTCTTCCTGATGCGCGGGCTTCGGATCGCGAGGCGGGCGCCGGACCGCTACGGCCAGATTCTCGCGTCCGGACTGACCGCGATGGTGACCATCTATGCCGCCATCAACATCGGGGTCGCGACCGCGCTCATTCCGACGACCGGGCTGCCGCTTCCGTTCATCAGCTACGGCGGCTCGTCACTCATCATCAACATGATCGCGGTCGGCATTCTTCTGAATCTGTCTAAACGTCCCGCGATGGCGGGACGCTCGAGGGTGATCCCTTCGGAGTTGGCCGGTCGGTGGGCAGCTCCGAAGGCCGCAAAAGGGAAGAGGTCGTGAGAGTGATGATAGCCGGAGGCGGTACGGGCGGACACATAAGCCCGGGCATAGCCATCGCCGACGCGCTGGAGCGCTCGGCTCCGGGTATCGAGGTGTTCTTCATGGGACGAAGAAACTCCATAGAGGAGAGACTCGTCGGCCGCACGGGGCGTGACTTCGTGGCCGTGCCGTCGATGGGGCTCAGGCGGAGCGCCGACATCAGGAACGTCGCGATGCCGTTCGTGGTGGTCGCAGGATTCGTTAAGGCACTGGGCGTTCTCGCGTCGAGGCGTCCCGCGGCGGCGGTCGGCACGGGCGGCTTCGTCAGCATGCCGCCCATCCTCGCGGCTCGGGCTCTTCGGATACCCGTCGTTCTGCAGGAGCAGAATTCCTATCCCGGGCTCGCGACGCGCGTGCTCTCGCGGTCGGCTTCGTCTGTTCACACGAGTTTCGAGGAGACCGCGGCGCACCTGCCGCGGGCGCGGGAGATAGCGTTGTCCGGCAACCCGGTGAGGAGCGAGTTCGAGGCCACGGACCGCGCGGAGTCAAGGCGTAGACTCGGTCTCGACCCCGAAGGCGCCGTGGTCCTCTTCGTCGGCGGCAGCGGAGGTGCCAGGCGCATCAACGAGGCCGTCGTGAGCGCGGCCGGGAAGATGGCTGGGATGGGAGTCGCGCTCGTGGTTCAGACGGGTACCGCTGACGTTGAGAAGGTGAGGGCGGCCGTGGCCGAGGCGGGCGTGACGGCGATCGTAGAGCCCTTCTTCGACGACATGGCTACGGCCTATGCGGCGAGCGACCTGGTCGTCTCGAGGTCGGGAGCGACCGCCATAGCCGAGATCGAGATAGTGGGAAGGCCCTCGCTGCTCGTTCCTTATCCCTTCGCGACCGAGGGGCACCAGATGAAGAACGCGCGCGCTGTGGAGAAGGAGGGCGCTGCGGTGGTCGTACCGGATGAGGAGCTGAACGGCGAGAGGCTCGCCGATGAGGTCTTCGAGCTACTGAAGGATGCGGCGCGGTTGGCACTCATGGCCGAGAGGGCCGGGGCGCTCGCGCGGCCCGACGCGGCTGAGCGGGTCGCCGAGGCGGTCCTGGCCCTCTCGGGACGGGGCGCCGCCGCCACGGAGGCGCCCCGTGGCGGCAGCGATGCCGGCGGAAGCGCCGGCAGCGGCGGTGAAACCGCGGCAGACGGGAGATGCACGCAGTGACGATGTTCGGACGCGTGAAGCACATACACCTCGTGGGCATCGGCGGAGTCGGGATGAGCGGCATCGCCGAGGTCCTCCTGAACCTGCACTACGTCGTGTCGGGCTCGGACCTCAAGCGCAGCGAGACGACCGACCGGCTGACCGCGCTCGGCGCGCGCGTCAGCTACGGCCACGACGCCGCCAACATCGAGGGCGCGGACGTCGTCGTGGTCTCGACGGCAGTGTCACGGAACAACCCGGAGATACTGGCGGCGCGCGAGCGACTCGTCCCCGTCATTCCCAGGGTGGAGATGCTGGCCGAGCTCATGCGGATGAAGTTCTCGGTCGCCGTCGGAGGGACGCACGGCAAAACGACGACGACGTCGCTCATCTCGGCCGTGTTGTCGGCAGGCGGGCTCGACCCGACGGTCGTCGTCGGTGGGAAGATAAGCTCGATGGGCACGGGCGCCCGGCTGGGCGCCAGCGAGTACATGGTCGCCGAGGCGGACGAGAGCGACGGGTCGTTCCTGAAGCTCTCGCCGACGGTGGCGGTCGTTACCACGGTCGACGAGGAGCACCTCGACTACTACGAAGGGCTGGCGGAGATAAAGAGCGCATTCATCCGATTCGCCAACAGCGTGCCGTTCTACGGCTGCTCGATCGTCTGTCTGGACGAGCACAACATCCAGTCGATCATCGGTAGCATCGAGCGCCGGGTCATCACGTACGGGACGGCAAGTCAGGCGGACGTGCAGGTGCTTGGCGTCGAGGCGTCCGGTGAGCGGACGGCCTTCAGCATCGTCGCGGGTGGCGAGGAGCTCGGCCGGATGGAGATAAGCATGCCGGGCATGCACAACGTCTACAACTCGGTCGCCGCCGTGGCGGTCGGTCTGGAACTCGGCGTCTCCTTCGGAGACATCACCGAGGCCCTCGAGAGCTTCGAGGGGATATCGCGGAGGTTCGACGTAAGGGGGGAGGCTCAAGATGTGCTTGTTCTGGATGACTACGGACACCACCCGGTCGAGGTCAGAGCGACGCTCTCAGCAGCAGCGTCCCGCTGGAACCGCAGGCTCGTCGTCCTGTTCCAGCCCCACAGATACACGCGCACGCAAAAGCTCCTTGAGGAGTTCGGACGAAGCTTCTACGACGCGACGGTCCTCCTTGTAGCCGGCATCTACGCCGCGAGCGAAGAGCCGATTCCCGGAGTGAGTGGTGCCAACATCGTCGAGGCGGTCCGCAGGTACGGTCACCACGACGCGGACTACGTGGAGGAGCTGGACGCGCTCTACGAGCGGGCGATGACCATCATCCGGCCGGGTGACGTGGTAGTCACGCTCGGCGCCGGAGACATCTACCAGGTTGGCGAGCGGATCCTCGCGAGCCTCCGCGAGAGGAAATCCCTGGGAGACGTTTGAGGGTGCTCGGAGTCACGGTACTGGGTTCCCGCCCGGGGCGGGGGACCCGAACGGAGACAGCGGTGGAGACAGACCCGAAGGTACTCGGTGATCTCGAGAGGATGGCGCCCGGGCAGGTGCTCGTCGCTGAGCCCATGGCCAGGCACACGTCCTTCGGGCTGGGTGGTCCGGCGGACCTCTTCGTCGAGCCCACGGACCCATCGACGTTCCGTGAATGCAGCGACTACCTGACGGAAGCGGGTGTCCCGGTCACTCTGCTGGGACGGGGAACGAACGTGCTCGTCAGAAGCGGGGGCATCGAGGGGGCGGTGATGACCGGGACGAAGGCCTTCACCACGCTTGCGCGCACCGACGTTGGAGTGCGGGCGGGTAGCGGCGTGGGCCTGCCCAAGCTGCTCTCTTTCTGCGCGGAGAACGGCCTCTCGGGCCTGGAGGGGCTCTCCGGCATCCCGGGCAGCGCGGGAGGCGCGGTGGTCACGAACGCGGGGAGCTTCGGCGTGTCGGTCGGTGACCGCC
>DAOWCM010000160.1 GCA_030639555.1 Candidatus Eiseniibacteriota bacterium
CGTGGGTCGGCGCGCTCGGGCTCTCGCAGATCATGCCCGCCACGGGCAAGTGGGTTGCGAGGAGGCTCGGGCACCGCGGGTTCAGAACCGCCCATCTGTTTGATCCCGAGACGAACATCCGCTTCGGGACAGAGTATCTCTCCGTACAGCTCGACGAGTCCGACGGTGACGTCGTGAGGGCGCTGGCGGCCTACAACGGTGGGCCCGACTCGTCCGAGAGGTGGTGGGGGTACGGGGGCGAGCGCGACAGCGACGTGTTCGTCGAGGACATCGGGTACTCGCAGACCATCGACTACGTCAGGCGCGTGTTCCTCTACTCGGAGGTCTATCGCGAACTCTACGGGGGCAGGGCGCCCTAGCGGTGGGTCACGAGAACGTAGGCCCAGTTGGCGAGCGCCACGGTCACGAGAAGCGCCCAGGCGCTCCGCCGTTCCGCCGGTGACATCGAGATTCGGACGGCGAACCCGCCCGCCAGATTGGCCACCCACAGCCCGGCGAACAGCGGTGCGGCTGCGAGAAAGAAGAGCGTGTCGAAGGGATTGATGGCGAGCGCACGGCTTAGGTCGCCGCGCATCAGCGAGTGAGCGGCCCTCGTCAGGCCACACGTGGGACAGGGAAGCCCCGTCACCGCCCTGAACGGGCAGACGACGGGGCCGTTTTCTATTCCGGGCAGCGCGGCCGCCGCGACGCCGAGCGCGAGCAGCAGGGCTCCCGCCAGGATCGCCGCGCGCGGTATCGGGAACGCGGGCTGTCCTTTGACGAACGTCAGCCTCAAGACTCGGAGCCTAGCAGCCCAGGGTTCCGAGGACCCCGGAAAGGCCGACGACGAAGATCGTCCAGAAGATCCCGAGGATCGCCAGGACCACACCGACGATCCCGCAGATCATCCCGGCCTTCGTCAGCGAGTAGCCGCTCTTGTCCCTGATTCCGGCGTCCATCTCCTTGAGGTCGCTCGAGCCCATCACCCAGGCGATGATGCCGGTGATGAAGCAGACCACGATCCCGATGATACCCAGCGCGAGGATCGCTCCTCCGCGATGCGGCTTCATCGGGGACGTCCCGGGAGCTGGCTGCACTCCGCCCTGCGGAGTCACCTGGGGTGCATCCTGCATCTTGCCCTCCTTGATTGTGGCGCACGTGCGGAATGACCACCTGTCAACACCGACTACGACACGACCGCTCTCTCTGTCAACAGGAAACCGGTACACAATACGCGGCCCCCTGTAGACAGGAGCCGCGCGGAATCTGCAGAGGTCATTCGTCATCAAGGCCGTGCCGGGGCGTCCAACGCCTGTGCCTAGGTGCCGGACGGACCCTCGGCCTGCTTCTTCCGGTAGTCCTCGATGGCCTTGTGAAGCGCGTCGGCCGCAAGGTTCGAGCAGTGCATTTTCTGCTTCGGGAGGCCGTCCAGCTCGTCCGCGACGGTCTGTCGCGTGATCTGGAGGGCCTCGTCGAGGGTCTTGCCCTTGGCAAGTTCCGTGACCATGCTGCTGGTGGCGATGGCAGAGCCGCACCCGAAGGTCTTGAACTTGATGTCGGTGATGCGGTCGTCCTCGACCTGGATGTGGATCTCCATGAGGTCCCCACACACGGGATTGCCCTCGACCCCGATGCCGTCCGGGTTCTCCAACTCGCCCACGTTCCGCGGGTTTCTGAAGTGCTCCAGGACCTTCTCACTGTATACTGGTGCCATCTGTAGCTACTCCCTTTCCGTTCGACTGTTCAAATATGATAGTATTCCGGGCACTTCGGGTCAAGAGAAGGTGGTCCGCGCGACTCCGCCTACTAAACGGAGATTCATGTGCACATGGCACACCGACACGCTATCTGTTTCATCGGCGTCCTGGCAGCGGCCCTCTGCGCGCCGCTTGCGCCCTCCGGCGCCTCGCTGGCCGCAGACCGGGATGACGCCACCGGGGCACACGTGTCTGAGGCTGTCCAGATACTGTTCGCCGTCGACCAGGAGCGTGTCGACGCGACACAGCAGGCTCTGGATCAACAAGATGTCATCAGACAGGAAATCTCGGTCTGCATCGATCCGCAGGCCGGGTGGCTCTCGGGGGAGAGCCGGCTCTGGATAGAGTCACCACGCGACCACGTCCTGCTGCTGCTCGACGAGGGCCTCCGGGTGCTCACCGTCCGCGATGCCCGCGGTGACACGCTGATGCACACGCGGGTCGGGGACGTCCTCGAAGTATTCGCTCCCGCGAGTGCTCCGACCTTCCCGCTCGAAATGAAACTGAGCTACGAAGGGCGGCTCGCGCCGGTCGATGGCGTCCTGGTGAATAGCGACGTCGTCGTGCTCGGTCCGGATTTTCACTGGTACCCTGTATCGGATGCGCGAGATCCGGCCCGGCTTCGCGTGGAGGTTCGATATCCGACCGGCTACTCCAGCGTGGTCAGCGGCACCCTCGCCGGCATGGCTCCGTCGCTCGCCGGAGCTGAGACCTGCACCGATGGAGACGTATGGGATGTGCCGACGCCCGTCACGCGCGCCTGTGTCGTCGTGGGCAAGCTCGAGAGCTCACTGACGGTAGTGGGAAACGTGTTCTTCGGGAGCCACACACTCTCCGACGACGGCGCGGCGGGATCGGGCGCCGCCGGATGGCAGGGGTCCCCGTCTTCGGTGCCATCTGAGCTGATCGAGCTTCTCCGCTTCCTCGAAACCTGCTTCGGTGCATATCCGTACGAGTGGCTCAACGTCGTCCGGCTCCCGGCCGATCCGGGCCGGCGCACGGCCGTTGTGATCGGCCCCGGGCTGGTTGTGGTCCAGAGCGGGGGGCAGCCGAATTCTCCATTGGACATGCCGTTGAGCAAGATCGTGTCGGGACTGTCTCACAGCTGGTGGACCTTCTGGATAGACCCCGGTCAGTTCGTGTCCGCCGGCCTGGCAACGCAGGCTGAAGTGGGGTGGCTCGACGCCACTGGTGACGAGGATCGTGCGGAGCGACTGAGAGGGCTGAGACGGGCGCAGTACATGAGGGCCATACGGGACTCGGGGAGGAACGTTCCGCTGCTCGATTGCCTTGGCCCTGGCGCGTCCTCCGACGGTCGTATCTGCGGAGGCAAGGGCTCGGCGGTCTTCGAGATACTCGAGTCCGTGGTAGGACAGAGCGCGTACTGCGCAGCGCTCAGGTCGGTCGCCTCTGAGCATGGCGGGGAGTCCGTAGGCCTCCGCGAGTTTGCGGAGGCCCTCGAGGAAGAGCACGGGCACGACCTTGACTGGTTCTTCTACGAGTGGGTGTCGAGAAGCGACCTGCCGTCGTATGCCATCGAGTATGAAGCAACGCCCGTCGGAGACGGCACCTACATTGTGCGCGGGCTCATTCGGCAGGAGGGCGAGCCGTTCCGCACACCCCTCCCGATAACCATCGACCTCGGAGGCTGGGCATACGACGAGACGATAGTCATCGAGTCGTCGCACCAGGCTTTCGAGATCCGAACCGACGCCGAGCCGATACACGTGACGATCGACGGACGCCACCTGATACCCAAGGTGAACCGAACGGAGCTCGCGGGCATGCACGTCGAGCTGGGAGCGGAGGCGACCGCCTCCGGTGACTGGGGCGCCGCGGTGGACGAGTTCGGCGCCGCGGCCGCCCTTGACCCCAGCAACGCCTCCTTCGCCCACGCCTACGCCGGAGCCCTGGTGCGGCACGGCCGCCTGGCAGACGGGCTTGAGGCGATGGACGGGGCCATCGCGCTTGACCCGACCAACACCGACGTCAGGTTCGAGGCTGCCGGGCTCCATCTTCGCTCGGGCAACTTCGCCACCGCGGTCACGCACCTCGACGCCTACGTAGAGGCCAAGCCTGCCGACCCGACAGGGCACATCCAGCGCGCGCGAGCGCTTGCGGAGCTCGGGCGACTGGACGAGGCCCAGAGCAGCATCGACCTGGCCAGGGAGCTCCTGGCCGGCGACAAGGCGGGGCGGGGTCTTGACGAAGAGATCCTCCTGGCAACGGGTCGTCTTTACGAGGCCAGGGGGGACACGGCCGCCGCCGTCCGAGCGTACGAGGCCGCACTCGCCGCGAATCCCGTATCAGACGAGGCGCGCAGGCGGCTCCGTGCCCTGAATCTCCCCGAGGCCGAATGACGGCGGGAACACCGCACCCGCCCCCATCAGGTTGAACGGGCGGGTACGCGCGTGCTAGCATAGGTGGACGTTGAGCGGCCCGAAAGCCGACCTCACGACATCCGGAGACACCATGAGAAAGCACTTCTTCAGCGGGATACAACCGAGCGGCAGGCTCCACATCGGCAACTACTTCGGGGCCATCAAGCAGTGGATAGCTCTTCAGGATTCGTACGAGCCCGTCTTCGGCATCGTCGACTTCCACGGGATGACGACCAGATACGACCCCAAGGACATGCCCGTGCGCGTCCTCGATGCGGCGGCGAGCTACCTGGCTGCCGGACTTGATCCTGCGAAGTCGATCATTATGCTTCAGTCGCTGGTTCTGGAGCACCTCGAGCTCGCATGGATATTGAACTGCATCACGCCCATGGGGCGGCTGTCCCGGATCGCGACCTTCAAGGACAAGGTCAGGCAGAATCCGGACAACGTCAACATGGGTCTCTTCGGTTACCCTGTCCTCATGGCCGCTGACATACTGCTGTACACGTCCGAGATCGTGCCCGTGGGAGAGGACCAGGTGCCGCACATTGAGCTCACCCGCGAGATCGCGCGCCGCTTTAACTCGGTATTCGGCGAGACGTTCCCGGAGCCGGCCGAGGTCCTGTCGGTGGGCGCCAAGATCGTAGGTACCGACGGCGTCAACAAGATGAGCAAGAGCCTGGACAACTGCATCTACCTCGACGACACGGACGAGGAGATATCGAAGAAACTCGCCACCGCCGTCACCGATCCTGCGAGGAAGCTACGAACCGACCCGGGCAACCCAGAGATCTGCAACATCTACTCCTATCACCGCATCTTCTCGACGCCCGAGGAGATCACCCAGTGCGGGGAAGGCTGTCGCACCGCCGGCATCGGCTGCGTCGACTGCAAGAGAATCGTCGCCGCACACATCCAGGAGACGGTCGCTCCCATACGCGAACGACGCATCGAGCTTCTGGCGAAGCCGTCTGATGTGCGCGACATACTGAGGGCCGGAGCGGACAGCGCCAGGCCCATTGCCCAGGAGACCATGCGGGAGGTCAGAGACAAGGTCGGCACGACTCTGGACTGACGGCCGCCCCTGCATGCTAGTCGACTTGGAGTGCACACGGGTCTC
>DAOWCM010000243.1 GCA_030639555.1 Candidatus Eiseniibacteriota bacterium
CGAAGAAGGCCGGCACGAAGAAGGCCGGCACGAAGAAGGCCGGCGCCAAGAAGGCGGGCACGAAGAAGGTCGGCACGAAGAAGGCCGGCACGAAGAAGGCTGGCGCGAAGAAGACCGGCGCCAAGCAGGCCGCCGGAGGTGCGCGCGGGGAAGCGAAGCGCGCTCCGCCTTCGAGCCCAGGATCGTGGCGTTCGCCTGCAACTGGTGCAGCTACCCGGCGGCGGACGCGGCCGGTATCAACAAGATGCAGTACCCGCCCAACGCGCGGATCATCCGCGTGATGTGCGCGGGCCGCATCCACCCCGCGTTCGTTCTCAGGGCGCTGGAGCTGGGTGCGGACGGCGTGCTCGTATCCGGTTGCCACGATGCGGACTGCCACTACCTGTTCGGCGCGAAGCGCGCGGCAGAGCAGTTCGAGAAGACGGCCGAGCTCGTCAGGATGCTCGGACTCGAGAAGGAACGCGTCCGGTTCGAGCAGATATCCGCGGCCGAGGCGCCCATGAGAAAGGCCCTGCCGAGCTCCGTTCCGGAGCGCTTCGTCGATCTCAATCTGGACGCCTTCGAGCGTGGGTACGAGCGCGGGCTGGCGGCGCTGGGAAAGCTGCCTGCGGGCGGTGAGGCCGCGGCGAGGAAGAAGGCTGCACCGAGGAAGGCAGCGGTGAAGAAGGCTGCGAAGAAGAAGACTGCGAAGAAGAAGGCAGCGCCGAAGAAGAAGGCCACGACGCGCAGAAAGCGCGCGACTAAGAAGTAGCGCGGGCCGCATGAGGCGGCCGTCTCACCTCTGGGGTATGGGGAGGGCTGGATGGAGAAGGGCGTGCTCGTGATTGGGGGCGGCATCGCAGGCATACAGGCCGCGCTCGATCTCGCGAATGCGCAGTTCAAGGTCTACCTGGTCGAGCGGGCTCCTTCAGTAGGCGGGAAGATGGCCCAGCTTGACAAGACCTTCCCGAGCATGGACTGCGCCATCTGAATACTCGGTCCTAAGATGATGGATGTCGGTCGGCATCCTAACATAACACTCTGGACCAATAGCGAGGTTGTCAAGGTCGATGGAGAGGCCGGCGACTTCAAGGTCGACGTTCTGCGACAGGCGCGCTACGTCGACTTCGAGAAGTGCAACGGTTGTGGCGACTGCTCGCCCGCTTGTCCCGTGGGGCTGTGCAGCGAGTTCGACGTGGGGCTCGTGGATCGGTCCGCCATCTACAGACCGTTTCCCCAGGCCGTACCGAACAAGTTCGTCATCGACAAGCGGGGTGTCTCCCCGTGCAAGTTCGCGTGCCCTGCCGACGTGAACGCCCAGGGATATGTGGCGCTGGCGTCGCAGGGGAAGTTCGAAGAGGCGCTCGCCCTGGAGCGCGAGGAGAACCCGTTCCCGTCGGTGTGCGGCAGGGTCTGCACTCATCCCTGCGAGGGGGAGTGCAAGAGGGGGGACTTCGACGTTCCGGTCGCGATACGGAGCATCAAGCGGTTCCTGGCCGATTGCGAGGAGGAGCCGCCCAAGCCCGAGTTGCCGAAGGCCAAGAAGCAGAAGGTCGCGATCGTCGGCAGCGGACCCTCGGGGCTCGCCTGTGCGCACCGACTCGGCAAGCTGGGCTACGCCTCGACCGTGTTCGAAGCGCTGCCGGTGGCGGGTGGAATGCTGGCGGCCGGCATCCCGGAGTTCAGGCTCCCCAGGGAAGGCCTCCGGCGGGACATCGACTACATCAAGAGCTGGCGGGTTACGATCAAGACGGACCACAAGGTCGACGACCTCGAGAAGCTGCTCAAGGAAGGCTACAGCGCGGTCTACGTCGCCACCGGGGCGTGGCGTGAGAGGAAGCTCAACGTTGAAGGCGAGGACCTCGAGGGCGTGTACTACGGGGTCGACTTCCTGTCCAAGGTCAACCTGGGTGAGAAGGTGGAGGTCGGGGAGAGGGTAGCAGTCATCGGCGGTGGGAACTCGGCGATCGACGCCGCGCGAACAGCGGTGAGGTCCGGCGGGAAAGAAGTGACCATCGTCTACCGGAGGTCACGCGTCGAGATGCCGGCCCTCGAGGAGGAGATCGAGGAGGCCGAGCACGAAGGCGTCAGGATCGACTACCTTGCCGCTCCTACGAAGTTCATGGGCGAGAAGGGCAAGCTCGCGCAGATGGAGTGCATCAGGATGGAGCTTGGCCCTCCGGACGAGTCGGGGCGCAGAAGGCCGGTGCCGATAGAAGGGTCGGAGTTCACCATGGATGTGGACACGGTGATACTGACGATCGGCCAGACGCCCGACACCTCGTATCTCCCGGCCGACAGCAGTATCGCTCTCGAGAAGTGGGACAGCTTCGCCGTGGACCCCGACACGCTGCAGACGTCGGTCCCCGGCATCTTCGCCGGCGGCGACGCGGTGACGGGTCCGGCGACGGTCATCGAGGCGATAGCCGCGGGCAAGGAAGCCGCGATATCGATCGACAGGTACATCCGCGGCGTCGACCTCAAGGAGGGAAGGAAGGTCGAGCGCGCGCCCGTGGAAGAGGTGGAGATCCCGCCGCACCTTCAGAAGGCGGAGAGACAGGAGATGGCGTTCGCTCCTGTGAAGGAGCGTACCTCGAGCTTCGCTGAGGTCGCGCTCGGGCTCACCGAGGAGCAGGTGATCGCGGAGGCGGCGCGTTGCTTTAACTGCGGGGGCTGCTGCGAGTGCGGGGAATGCGAGAAGGTCTGCGAGCCCGAAGCGATCGTCCACGACATGGAGGACGAGATCATCGAGGAGGACATCGGGGCGATCATCGTGGCCACCGGGTTCGACTTCTACGATCCGCAGGAGGCGAGCGAGTACGGCTTCAAGAGGTTCAGGAACGTCATAACGAGCCTTCAGCTTGAGAGACTTCTCTCCGCGAGCGGCCCCACGAGGGGCATCCTGACCACGCTTACCGACGACGAGCCGCCCGAGCGCGTGGCCTTCATCCAGTGCGTGGGCTCGAGGTCGGTCAAGCGCGGCATCCTCTACTGCAGCCGTATCTGCTGCATGAACGCGGTGAAGGACGCTCTCCTGATCGAGGAGCTCTTCCCCGAGTCGGAGCAGCTCATCTTCAACATCGACATGCGCGCGTTCGGGAAGGGCTTCGAGGCCTTCTTCGAGCGTTCGCACGGGATCTCGAAGCTCAGGTACGTCAAGGGGAAGCCGTCGAAGGTCACCGAGGACGGCGAGACGGGCGAGCTCATTCTCCACTACGAGGACAGCGAGACAGCGAAGATCGAACGGAAGAAGGTCGACATGGTCGTTCTCTCCTCGGCTCTCGTTCCCTCGAAGGGAACGGCGGGGCTGGCCGAGGTCCTGGGCATCGAGGTCAACGGCGACGGGTTCCTGAAAAGCAGGGACGCGTCGGCATACCCTCTCGAGTCTACCAGAGAGGGCGTGTATGTCGCGGGTGGCGCCATCGGCCCGAAGGACATCACCGACGCCGTCGCGGAAGCGTCCGGGGCGTCGGCCCTCGCCGCCGGCCACATGCTCGACAACAGGGTCGAGCCGGTGCATGAGGAGATCGAGCCGATCGACGTCTCCGGAGAGCCCAGGATCGGCGTGTTCGTGTGCCACTGCGGCATCAACATCGCGGGCGTCCTGGACGTTGCGAAGCTGACTGAGTACGCGAGGATACTGCCGAACGTCGCGTTCGCGGAGCACGTACTCTTCGCCTGCGCCGAGAGCACGCAGCGCCAGATTCAGGACCGCATCGCCGAACATGCCCTGAACCGCGTCGTGGTCGCGGCGTGCACGCCGCGGACGCACGAGCCGGTGTTCAGGGAGACGTGCGCGAGGGTCGGCCTCAATCCATACCTCGTCGAGATGGTCAACATCCGCGACCAGTGTTCGTGGGTACACCACGACCAGCCGGTCGAGGCGACCGAGAAGGCACGTGACCTCATTCGCATGGCGACGGCGAGGTCGAG
>DAOWCM010000346.1 GCA_030639555.1 Candidatus Eiseniibacteriota bacterium
AGACCGAAATCGACCTTTTCAGCGAGCAGGCGGTGCTGTGCGGGGGCGTGACCAGGCTCGTGAGCGCCGGGTTCGAGACGCTAGTGGAGGCCGGGTACCCGCCGGAGCTCGCATACATGGAGTGCCTCTACGAGCTGGACCTCACGGTCAACCTGATGCGCCGGTACGGCATCGAGGGGATGCGGAAGCACATCAGCCGGACAGCGCTCTTCGGGGACCTGACCCGTGGGGACACGGTCATCGGGGACGAGGTCCGGGAGGGGATGAAGCGCGTTCTCAAGGACGTCCGCGACGGGACCTTCGCCCGGGAGCTCCTGGAGGAGCAGAAGGGTGGGGGAAAGACCAT
Source organism: Candidatus Eiseniibacteriota bacterium (assembly GCA_030639555.1). Taxonomy (GTDB): domain Bacteria; phylum Joyebacterota; class Joyebacteria; order Joyebacterales; family Joyebacteraceae; genus JALGZG01. Next base: position 347 of record DAOWCM010000346.1, read on the forward strand.
CGACCGGCGTATGAAGGAGGAGTCGGAGCGGCTCATCGAGGAGATGGCCGCAACGCTCGCCGAGGTCGCGCACGGGGAGGAGTAGGTCGCCCGGCGCGAGAGGCAGGGAGCATCATCAGGATCCGCGGCGCGTCCGCGCCGGGAACCCACTAGAATCTGTATCCCATCTCGCCGAAGAGCCTGTGCCCCTCGGAGTCATCACCCCAGTCATACTGGTATTCCGCCGACAGGTAGAGACGAGAGGGCAGCTGCGTCTGACCGCCGGCGCGGAGCCACTGGTTCAGGCGGTCTGCGCCGCCGGACTCGATGCCGTAGGCATACAGTCCGTAGCTCGCGTGGACCGAGTGTCCGCCGCGGAAGCTCCTGGTCAATCTCAGTGACGGGTTGGTGCCCAGAGCGTACGGACTTGAGAACCCGGAGACCCTGAGCGACGCCCTGATCCTGGAGCCCAGAAGGTCGCGCTTAGTGAACTCGGCCGAGTAGGAATAGGTCGGATCGTCCCCCGATTCTTCGATGCCCCGCATACCGAAGTCGGCGTGCAGTCGGAAGTCGCCGGGCAGCTTCGCGTCCACGCTCGCGCGTGCGCCGTGCCTGGCGGCGTCGATGAAGAGGCTGTCGGGCAGGGAGCGAAGCTCGTAGGTGTAGTAGTTCTTCCGCGTGTCGTAGCCGAGACCCACGGCCACGTCCTCCGTTGCCCGGTAGCGGGCGCGGAGGTAGAGGGCGGACAGGCTGACGCTCTCGCCCGTGCGGTCCTCACGCCAGTCCCGGTTGACGTCCAGCTCGGCGGTCCCGTAGAGGTCCAGGCGTCGTTCGCGGTGGTAGCTCGAACGGACGTAGAGGAACTCGCGACTCACGGTCGAGTCGTGATACTCACCGATGGCAGCGAGCTTCATGACGAACCGGCTCTCCGCGCGGTCGCCTCGCTCGAAGCCCACGAACGCGCCGTACTTCTGCACGGTCGTCTGGAACTCCGAGGTCTCCCAGTCGGGGCGGGTGCCGGCGAGTGCACCCCAGCGCCAGTTCTCGCCGACCCTGTGCGTCAGCAGAACGCCGTCGGTGTACCCCACAGCGCCCAGGTCCCGCGCGATGATCCGTCCGGCCTGAAAGCCGAAGGGCGTGTCCGGGTTGTCGTACGTGAGATTGACCTCGTAGATGCGGTTGCGCCACTCGGTCGCAGGCGCGGTCCCTATCGCGCGAGCCCTGTCGTTGTAGCGCGAGCGGAGCCTGACACGAGCGCTGTAGTGCCCGCCGAAGAGCCCTGTGGCCTTGAGGTTCAGCCGCATGGTCGGCCGGTCGTAGTCGAGCCCGCTGTCCGTGAGATCGTCGAAGTGGTACCAGGACGCAGCGATGCTCCCGTGCAGCGCGACGGGCGCAGCGGGAGCGCCGTCCCCCTGTGCCGGCGCCACGGCCGGGAGAAGGCACAGAGCTGGAATCAGAGCCAGAATCAGCGCGAGGTGTCTCATTCTAGTCGTCCTCCGCGATTCCCATGGGGTGGCAGTAGTAGCAGCCGGAGCTGTCGTACCAGTAGTAGTCCACGTCGTCGTGCTCCTCGTCCATGTCGGCCTGGTTGTGCTTGTGGCACTCGAGGCACGAGAAGTCCTGGTAGTCGCCCGGGTTGACGTGGCAGTCGGTGCACGAGCCCCACTCGCCGGCGTGCGTTCCCGAGAAAATGGGGAAGGCGCCCGGGTGCTCGCGGAGCGTCGTCGGGTGCCAGGCGAGCTGCATGTGGCACGTCTCGCAGCTCGTATCGAACCCGAACTGGGTGTGGCTCGGGCTGTCGGTCGTCTCGTAGTCGGCCTGATGGCAGTCGAAGCAGTCCCAGTAGAGCTGCGCGCGCTCCGCGATGATCTCGCGCGGGTGGCAGGCGTCGCAGTCAAGGCGGATGTGCGCCCCCATGAGCTGGAACGCGGTCCGGGAGTGCGCCCCGTAGTGGTCGATGATGTCCCAGCCGGCGGGGGAATGGCAGGTCGCGCAGTCGGGGTAGAGCCGCCCCTGGTGGACGTCCGTGTGGCAGGAAGCGCACTCTTCGTCCGCTCGGGCGAAGTTGCCAAGGTCGTGGCACCGCCTGCATCCGACCGCCTGGTGGTGCCCGTCCAGCTGGAAGTCGAGCTCCGCGTGGTCGAACCCGATCTTGCTGCGGTCGTCGGCGCTCTGGTGGCACTTGGTGCAGCTGAACGAGAGTTCCTCGTGGGGCATGTCCTGCGCGGCGGCCGTCGCGGCCAGGGCGCCGGCTGCGACACAGACGATGCACAAGATCCAGCGGTTCATCCGTAGCTTCCTTTGCTCGCGTTGTCAGGCTGTGTCTACCCGGTCAGTGGAGTCACCATAGCACGCGGTGCCGCGGGAGACAATGCAACCATATGGATTCTTGACAACCACTCTTAGATAATATACAATATTTCCGTACATCAATCGGGGCGTCTAGCAGTCAGCTGAGCGCACCTGCCATCAGGCAGGAAGTCAGGGGTTAGCGACCTCTCGCCCCGGCCAAGC
>DAOWCM010000294.1 GCA_030639555.1 Candidatus Eiseniibacteriota bacterium
CACACACCCGTAAGAAGCGGTGCCGGCGGGAGACCCCGCCGGCACCGGTGCAGAATCGTCAGAGTGTGAACCGTGACTACCGGATCAGGACGACCTTCGACGAGCTGGACTCGCCCTCCGACTCGAGGCGCACGAAGTAGACGCCTGACGAGACGCGCTTTCCGGTGCTGTCCGTGCCGTCCCAGATGAGGCGCTCGCTGCCTCCGTGGAGCCGCCCCTCGAAGAGCGTCGAGACGAGGCGCCCGCTCGCGTTGTAGACGCGCGCCGCCACCTCCGTTCCCGCGGGACCGGTCAGCTCGATCAGAGACCGGTCATCCATGGGGCTCGTCGCCGAGAGCGCGAGGCTCGTCGGCGACACGACTTCCGCGCTCCCCCTTCCGGGAGGGATGAGCTGCTCGATGCTGAACATGAGCGTCTTCGAGAGCGCGAGGATCTCTCCCGCCAGGTTGTTCGGATAGGTGTCCGGAGTGCACCAGCCGGCGTTAGAACGAACCTCCAGATTCAGCTGTGCGAGGATGCTGAGCGCGTCATCCAGACGGCCCCGATCGTACCGGCGCTTCGCGCGACGAACGTACCTGCGGTAGCGCTTGAGGCCGCCGTCGCGGCACTCCTCGGTTCCGATCACGTGCATCGTGACCGTGGTGATAAGGCGCTGGAACTTGTACTCGACCACTGTCGGCAGCGGACGCATGTCCTCCACCAGGACGACCTCGGTCGAACCCGTCTCAACCCTCCTGCCGGGCGGTGGCTGCTCAGTGAACCGGGGCACTGTCCCGCGGGCGTCGTCGATACTCCCGACGACGGTGCAGTCGCGGAAGGTGTCACCAACGCCGCTCGCGTAGAACAGCCGCGAGCCCTCCATGAAGACGTCCACCCGGATCAGGATCCTGTGGACCGCCTCCGTCGCAAGCGAGATGTAAGTGAACTCACCGCTCTCCCCGGGAGGATCGACGTAGTCCGGGAGGAAGTTCCCGCCGGGGCTCACACGCTCGGTGCTCGGCACGGGCGCCGCGCTCGTGTATCCGCCCTGCACTATCTCCTCGAACATAATCTCGACGCCCTCGGCGGGGCTCGTGGCCACGTTCTCGCCCGGCGGCGTGGGTGTGAATCCCGCGGCCACGACCGCCCGCGGCGTCACAAGCTGTCCCTCGCCCATCGGTGGGAGGATGAGCGTTCCGTCCGCATCGAAGCGGTGGATGATGTTGTCATAGGAGTCAGTGATGTAGATGGTCCCATCGGCGCCGACCGAGATGTCCTGGAGGCCCGGACCAACGGGCTCTCCATACGGGATCAGCTCCCCGTCCTCGACTCGCAACTGGCCGTCGTTGAAGTCGATGACCAGAATCTCGCCTTCGGGCGTGATCGAGAACGCCCGGAGGTTCACGTGGTGGGTGGTGAAGAGATTGTCCAGACGCGCGAAGGTCGTCGGTCCCGCCCGCTCGACCTCCGCCATGAACGGAGGGGACTGCGAGAGCACGAGGATGTTCCCCGCCCTCTCGCCGAACGGCCAGACCTGGACGTCGCGGAGCTTGTCGCTGTCCTCGAAGACGACGGCCGTCTCAGCGGGTCCCATGCCCTCGGGGAGATACTGCAGCTCCGGAGGAGCCCCATAGACACAGTCGCCTCTTACGACGTAGATGTCGCTGGACGCGCCGTCCGGGTACGTCGCGAAGGTCGTCGAGCACCACCCGGACTCATCAAGCGGAAGCACCGACTGGTCACCGGGATCGAACAGGACGACGTTCCCTCCGAGGGCGAGGAGGAGCCTCCCTTCGGAGTCGAGCTCTATGTCCTGGATACCCGCCTGCGGCACGTCCGGATTGACGATCGCGCCGACCGCCTCGCCGAAACTGAACTGGTAGATCTCGTGGCCAAACTGCTCGCTGACGTAGACCTGCGCCGTGGCCGCGGATGCCGTAAGGAGAACGGCAACCAGGATTGCGGTCGCTGTCGTGAAGCATCTGCGTCGCATGTTCCTCTCCTCTCGGGGACGCATACCGCCGCGTGGGGGCGGCGTCCCAACCTCAAATGCGAAAATGCCGCCGTTGACATCACCCGCTCCCGGGAGAACTCCGTAGCGAACGACGCCGGTACCTGGGGCGACATCCGCCCCTCACCGGATCGCCACCGACAGCCGTCGTGCGGCCACCGGATGACCTGGTGCGGCGCGGTCTGTGACCGACTGTTGTCCGAATACCACTTCATGATACATACTAAGGCTCAGCTTGTCAATGATTCGCATTCATGAGCACACGTTTATCTTGACAAATGGAACCGTGGCGACGACGAAGACCCGGCAGGATTCGAACCTGCGACCTGATGTTCGACAGAGCGGTGACCCCTGCTAGATCGGGGAGGATTCGGTGCCATTTGGCGCTTGACTGCTCTAGGCATACAATCGTATGCTCTGACCAGACAATTATGGGACTTCTACCAGACATACTATCCTCCCGCGCCAGGGCGGAGGTCTTCCGCCTGCTCTTCGGCATCTCGGCCGAGGAGTTCCACGTTCGCGAGATCGAGCGCCGCTCGGGTCTGGCAGTCCGCACCGTGAGTCAAGAGCTGAAGAAGCTCGAGGATATGGATCTCGTAGCGGCCCGGCGAGACGGCAATCGACTCTACTACAGCGCCAACAGGGACCATCCGCTCTACAACGACATCCGCAACATGGTGATGAAGACGATTGGTCTCGCGCAGATCCTCAGTGGCGCTCTGGCTGGGGCACCGATATCGATCGCCTTTGTCTTTGGCTCAGTCGCCAGTGGCGGGGAGGATGCCCAGTCTGACGTTGACCTGATGGTCATTGGCGGAACGGGGCTCAGGGAAATCTCTCGCCTGCTGGCAGGCGTGTCTGAGCAGATTGGCCGTGAGGTCAATCCGCATGTTATGAGCGCCAAGGAGTTTGGGGAGCGCTGGAGGGCGGAGGACCACTTCCTGAGGCGCGTGATTGACTCGCCGAAACTGTTCGTGGTGGGGGACGATGATGAGCTTGCGCGACTGGGCTGAGAGCGGATGGCTACGGCCACATACGACCAGCAGGCAGGAAGTCGCCGGGCTCCTGGGCATCGTCAAGCGCGACCTTGCGGACGCTGGGCAGAGTATCTCGGCCGACTGGAGATTCGGGATCGCCTACAACGCAGCCCTGAGGTTGTGCACCATCCTGCTCCACGCTGAAGGCTACAGACCCGAACGAACACTCCAGCACTACCGGACGATCCAGGCGCTCGGCCTGATACTGGGGCCGGACAAGAAAGCGGACGTCGAGTACCTCGAGGTCTGCCGCAAGAAGCGGAACATCATCGAGTACGACTCGCCGGGGTCCGTCAGCGAGGCCGACGCCGCCGAGCTTGTGAAGTTCGTGTTGGAGCTCCGGACGAGCGTCCTCACGTGGCTCAGGGAGA
>DAOWCM010000257.1 GCA_030639555.1 Candidatus Eiseniibacteriota bacterium
CATCTCATCCCTGTCGAGCGTCGTCATCCGCGTGTACTCGCGGACCCTCCGGATCGAGAAGGACGTCCATCCGGAGACCGCGGCGCTCGACCCGGCGAAAGTGCTCTACGCGTTCTGGCACGGTCGTCAGTTCCTTCTGGTTCCGTCGTTCCGCCACGAGGGCATAGCCGTCATGAGCGACCTCTCGTGGGCAGGCAGGATTCAGGCGGGCATAATGATTCGGCTGGGTTACCCCGTCGTCAGGGGTTCGAGCAGGCGTCGCGCGGTCCAGGCACTGGCCGAGATGAAGCGGACTCTGGAGTCGGGATGCTCCGCGGCGTTCGCCGTCGACGGGCCCAGCGGGCCAGCGTACAAGTCGAAGCCCGGGATCCTCTATCTGGCGCAGAAGCTTGGTTACCCCATCGTGCCCGTTGCTACGACCGCGCGCCCCTCGTGGAGGATACGGAGCACATGGTGTCTCTACATGATGCCCGCACCGTTCTCGAAGTGCCTCGTAATGATGGGTGAGCCCATAGCCAGGGCGGCCGATGGTGCGCTCGAGGCGGAAGAACTGGACGACATACTCATGGAGCTGACGAGGGCTGCGGACGAGCGGGTGGGACTCGAGGCCCAGGCGGAGCAGGGCACGCCGGTGTGAGGGCGCCGGGTTCGTCAACTCTCCGGCAGCTTCGGCCTCACCATGACGACCTTCTCGCGCGCGACGACGGCCAGACCGGGCTTGCCGCCGCGCACCTTTCTCACGTGTCGCTTCTCGGTGTAGCAGACAGAGACCTTCGACGACTTGCCGGCCTTGCTGTGGAACGCCGCGATCGCGGCGGCCTCCAGAATAGCCTGCTTGTCGGGCTCCGCCTTCTGCCCGGATTTCCTCAGAACGACGTGCGAGCCGGCGGTCTGCCTCGCGTGGAACCAGAGGTCGTCAGGACGCGCCATCTTGTGGGTCAGGAGGTCGTTGTCGCGGTTCGATTTCCCGACGAGGACCTCCCAGCCTCCCGAGATCCTGTAGGTCCGGAACCTGACGCGCTCCCTCGGCGCCTTCCTGTCCGAGACCACAGGCTGGGTCGGCAGGAAGCGCTGCTCGAGCGCGGCGAGCTCATCGGCTGACGCGCCGCCGAGCGACTCCGACACCTTCTGCAGCTGCGTGGCCTTCTCCTCCAGCTCTCCCAGACGGACGGGCGCCCGTTCGCTCCTGCGGTCGGCCTTGCGTGCCCGCCGGAAGAGGGACTGGGCGTTCTGCTGCGGGCCGAGCCTGGGATCGAGCTCGATCACAACGGGCGTCGAGCCATCGTAGTCCATGATGGTGACACTGGACTTGCCGCGTCTCATCCCGGCTTGGCGCGCGAGCAGCAGCTGGCCCATGTACCGGTACTGGGCGGCGTTCTCCGAGTCGTCGATCTCGACCTGGACCTTCTCCATCGCCCGACGCGTTCGCCTCAGGCGACGCTCGATGATCCGCTCGAGCGCGTAGCGTCGCCGCGCCACGTCCAGCTCTGGCCACAGCTCTGTGAACATGAAGCAGGCGGCGGCGTTCAGCGAATCGAACTCGCGCGTTTCCTCCGCCGGCTCGTTGCGGTCCTCCGAGGAAAGTCTGGCGTGCGGTCGGCCCCGGTCGTCGTGCCACCTGGCGACGGTCGGCGCGGGCGCGGCGGTCTCGGGCGCGGCGGTCTCGGGGGCGGCAGTCTCGGGGGCGGCAGTTGACTGCGTCGCGTGCCCGTCGGTGAGAGACAGTGAGGGACTGCGCCCGAGGTCGATGGTGAGCCATCTCTCGATGACGCGGCCCACCTGGCTCGTCCACCTGAGGTGGGCGAGCGCTCCGGGTCGGTCGTCGAGCGGGGCCAGAGACACGAGTGTGGAGCCGCGCAGCTGGGACGCGAAGGGCGGCGCGGCGGCGTGCCCCGGCGCGAGTGCGAGTCTGGAATCGTCCAGTAGGAAGAGGATTGGCAGGGCCTTCAACGTGACCGCGCCGAGGAACAGGCGGCGGTCGCCGGCGAGCTCGAGGATCAGGCAGTCGGCTCCGGGAGCCACGACATCGGCTACCTTGGCCCCGGCTACTCGTGGGCCGATCTCGGCGATGAGTTTCCGTGCCGTCGCAGAATCCAAGTCGTGCTCCAGTGGTGGTGCGCCGCAGGCAGCCGGGAAACGCGCAGGCGGGAAGGCATTGGCCGCGCCTGGATGCGCTTCAAGCTCCTGTGCGAGGCTACAGTCTACGGCAGGCGAGCGCCGCAGTCCAGAGACTGCGCCGCCCACGGCCAGCGCAATCCCGCAATCGCCTGAAATCGCCCGAATGCTCTGGATTTCATTGACCGGCCCGGGTTGAGGACGTATAGTACGTGTTCATCGCAATAACCAAGAAGGAGGGAAGTCTGTGCTCAGGAGCATGACCGGCTACGGCTGCTCGGAGAGGACCGGCGAGGAGCGGCGTGTCAGGGTGGAGGTACGCTCTGTCAACCAGCGGTTCCTCGACGTGCAGATCAAGGCGCCCCGCGCAATGCTCCGGGTCGAGGACAGGATCCGGAAGCTCGTCGAGTCGGTGCTGGCACGCGGTCGGGTCACCGTCTATATTGAATGGAAGAGCGCCGCCGATGAGAGCCCTTCCGTGAACATCCACGCGGCGCACGCGCTCATCAGGCAGCTCAGGCTGCTCGGTGAGGAACTCTCCGTCCCCGGTGAGGTAAACCTCTCCGTCGTCACGCGATTCCCGCAGATCTTTGAGCAGTCCGGCGACGTGGCCGGCGCCGACGAGGTCTGGTCGTCCCTCGAGCCCGTGCTGTCGGAGGCACTGGGCGGGCTCCTCGCGATGCGCGAAGCCGAGGGAGCGAAACTCAGTGAGGAACTGACGGGGCGGCTTGACGCCATCGACGGGATCGTGACCGCGCTGGACGAGTTCTCCGCCGGCGCCGCCGAGGCGATGAAGGACCGGCTCACCGCCAGGATCGCGAAGCTCCTCGATGGGTCCGTTCCCATTGATGAGACGCGACTCGCGCAGGAGGTCGCCATCGCGGCCGAGCGCGCCGACTACACCGAGGAGCTCGTGAGGCTGAGGGCACACATCTCGCAGTCGCGCGAGTGCCTGAACGCCGAGGAGCCCGTCGGTAAGAAGTTCAACTTCCTTGTGCAGGAGATGCTCAGGGAAGCGAACACGACCGGGTCAAAGGGCGGTGATGTTGGCGTCACCGGCCCGGTGCTGTCGCTCAAGGAAGAAATTGAGAAGCTCCGCGAGCAGGTCCAGAACGTGGAGTGAGGGAGGCTAGGGGGTTGAACAACCTACTCCTGAACATCGGCTTCGGCAACGTGGTGGCGTCTGAGAGGGTCGTGGCCATCATTACGCCCGGTTCGGCGCCGGTCAAACGGCTCAAGGACCACGCGCGTGAGACCGGGAAACTCGTTGACGCGACCCAGGGTCGAAGGACCCGCGCGGTTATCGTCACGGACAGCGACCACGTCATTCTGTCCGCTGTCGCGGCCGAGACCATCACGCAGAGGCTCGAGGGCCGCGACGACCACTCGGATTCCCAGTGACATCGACCTGCCACGGCTGCCGGAGGGCAGAGTGAACCGCACGGCTTTTCCCATCGTTGTATCCGGCCCCTCGGGCGTCGGCAAGTCGACCATCGCGACAAGGGTGCTCAAGGAAGATCCCGGCACCGCGTACTCGGTGTCGGTTACAACGCGCCCACCGAGGCGCGACGAGCGGAACCGCGCGCACTACGAGTTCGTATCGGACGAACGGTTCGACGAGCTTGTCGAGGCAGGAGAACTCGCGGAGTGGGCGGTCGTGCACGGCTTTCGCTACGGTACGCGGAAGCGCGTCATAGACGAGATCGCAGCGTC
>DAOWCM010000460.1 GCA_030639555.1 Candidatus Eiseniibacteriota bacterium
GATGCCGGTCGGCGTTCCGCGGAAGTTGAGATACGGGATCTGGTAGACGGTGTTCTCGGCAGCCGTTATCTCATACATCTGCTTCGTGTAGGCGATGGCATCCGAGGTCGACCCTCCCACGAACTGCACGATGGCGGGCGACGCCGCTATCGCGAACCCGCCCAGCCCGTTGGTCTCCGTGATGGAGCTGTCGCCGATGTCCGGGTTGGCGTCCTCCTTCGTGAAGCCGGGGAAGAAGAGCGCGTCCGGCACGTCGGCCGGGCCAGTGAACCATTCGTCCCCTGTGCCCGCGAGCTGGATGCCGAAGTCGGTGCCGTTTCTGGTCATCGCCACGACGATGCTGCTGCCGTCTAGCCCTCGTGCTGGATCGAGAGTTGCCTTGCACGCCGGCATGGACAGGTTGAGGAAGAAGTGGTCGTTCCCGTTGATGAAGTCGAGGACGCGCGCCGCGGTGTCGCTGTCGCTGCAGGACTGGACGATCGCGGGCGCGAGCACGCGGTAGAGAAGCGACGTGGCGGCGCGGTTCCTGTTGTGGACCTCGTCCCCCATGTGGAGCGCCTGCGCGATGATGTTCTTGAGGTCGACGGGGCCGGTGATCCTGAGCGCGCACTTGAGCGACGGGTAGAGGATGTCCGCCATCCACTGGAGCTTCTCGATGACCTCGTCGCCGTAGGCGCCGTAGCGGAGGACACCACCCAGCCCTTCGTTCATCGTGCAGTAGGCGCTGTTCCCGAACTCCTCGTTCGTCAGGACGAACACGGGCATCGAGGGCGTGACGATGCCCGCCATCGGGCCCACCGTCTCGTGCTCGTGGCAGGGCGCGAACTCGATCTCGCCTGAGGCCGCGAGCTTCTCGGCCTCTTCAGCCGAGCCCGCCCTCCCCTCGTAGATGAGCCCGCCCACGACCGCGCCGCGCATCGGTCCGCACATCCGTTCCCACGTGATTGGCGGTCCCGCGTGGAGGAAGAGGTTCTCCTTCATGCCGGGGATGACGTTGAGGGCGACGTCGAGCCCGACCAGGTGAGGCATGCCGCGCAGGATGATGTCCATCGCCCGCTCGTTGGCGGCGGCGATCTCGGCGGCGTGCTGCTGAATGATGCGCCGTGCCTCGTCGCTCACCTCGATCGGTGGTTTCCAGTCGACCTGGACCGCCGTCGTACCGGCGTGGTCGAGGCTCTCCTTGAAGGAAGGAAGCCCTATGTTGATGACCCTGAGTTCGGTCGTGAAGAGGTCCTTGATCGGCATATCTTAAGCTCCGATGTGCAGCCCCGCCGGCCCTACGGCGCGGCTCAGTTCAGCGGTGTTCGTGAGTCCGTGTCTGTCTTGCGTGCGGCGCGCCGGCGGGACAGCCTCTTCCAATCGCTGCTCCGAGCCGCGATGACGTGTGATGCCAACATCCCCACGAAGCTCACGAGCACGCCCACGCCCACCAGCAGGTAGACCATCGTGAACACCTTCGAGGCCGGCGTCGTCGGTGCTAGGTCACCGTAGCCGACCGTCGTCAACGTCGTCACACTGAAGTAGAGCGAGTCCAGCGCGCTCCAGCCTTCCACGCCGCGGTAGAAGAGCGTCCCCGACAGCATCAGCGCACCGGTGAGCGCGAAAAGCCCCCTGAACTCCGGGTCCTTGAGCCCGC
>DAOWCM010000164.1 GCA_030639555.1 Candidatus Eiseniibacteriota bacterium
AGCAGCTCCGGGTCTTCGCAATGTTCATGCCGCTCATGGAGCTTGCGAGTTCTGTGGCCATTGGGCTCGTCATCTGGTACGGCGGCGGGAAGGTTGTCCAGGCGACGGTCTCGCTCGGGACGCTCGTCGCGTTCCTCTCCTACGTGCAGATGTTCTTCAGACCCCTGAGGAACCTCGCGCAGCAGTACGGGACGATGCAGCAGGCGATGGCGTCGTCCGAGCGGATATTCATGCTGCTGGACGATGAGGACATGGTCCCGGAGCCCGATGAACCCAGGCGTCCGGACGAGGTCCGCGGGCGAATCGCGTTCGAGAACGTGTGGTTCGGATACGTCGAGAACGAATGGGTGCTGCGCGACGTGTCCTTCACCGTGGAGCCCGGCGAGACGGTCGCGATAGTCGGAGCGACGGGCGCTGGCAAGACCTCGATAATCAGCCTCCTCGAGCGCTTCTACGACATCCAGAAGGGGCGGATCACGCTGGACGGCGTCGACATCAGGGACATGGAGAAGTCGTATCTGCGCTCGCACCTCGGGCTCGTTATGCAGGACGTCTTCGTGTTCGCCGGTGACATCAAGGGGAACATCCGCCTGGGGAAGGAGTCGATCTCAGATGCGGAAGTGAAGAGGGTCGCCGAGTACGTCAATGCGGACCGGTTCATCGACAAGCTGCCCGACGGCTACGACGAGGAGGTTCACGAGCGGGGTGTGACTCTGTCGACCGGGCAGCGGCAGCTTCTGTCGTTCGCGCGGGCGCTCGCGTTCGATCCCCGCATCCTCATTCTGGACGAGGCCACGTCGAACATCGATACGGAGACCGAGCACCTGATCCAGGAGGCCCTCGTGCGCCTGATGGAGGGCAGGACCTCCATCGTTATCGCGCACCGCCTCTCGACCATTCAGCACGCGGACAAGATCCTTGTGATGCACCGCGGCAAGATTCGCGAGGCTGGCAACCACCAGGAACTGCTCGCGAAGCGCGGGTACTACTACCGTCTCTATCAGCTGCAGTACGCGCAGTAGGGCAAGGTCCGCACGGTCCTCCGCGAAGGCACCGCAAACCAGCTATGCATGAGGCATTCTCTCCGCTAGAATCGTCGGTGGACCAGCACGGATCAGAGCGTCCTGTCCTTCGCTCCTTCGACTGCCGTGGGGAAGAGCGCGAACCGCGCGCAGACTCCGGTCATTACGCCCACGGACCCGCTCCAGGCGCCGCTCCGCGGAGGTGGCAGTGGTCGGCAAGACAACTTCCCGCTACATGATTCTCAGAAACCAGAAGGAGCGCAAGCTGCGCTTGGCCGCGATCGTCTCGGCGGCGGCCATCGTGGCGCTCGTTGTTCTCTGGGCCGTTGGCAGGATGAGAACCGAGGAGCCTCTGCCCATCGGGATTCCGATGCAGATCACAAGCGGAGACGGATGGGAGGGTGAGCCGGCGATGTCGCCGGACGGAACCCGCGTGGTCTACGTGTCCACCGAGTCCGGGAACTCCGACGTATACGTCACCGACGTACTGGGCGCACGCACTCTGCAGCTGACCGCCGACCCCAGCATGGACTTCGCGCCGACGTGGTTCCCCGATGGTGCGACGATTGCTTTCGTGTCCGAGCGCACCGGAACGCGCAGCGTGTGGGAGGTGGGGCAGTTCGGGGGAAGTGCGACGATGCTCCTGGAAGATGCGGAGTACCCCGCGATCTCCCCGGACGGCACGCTCATGGCGTTCTTGAGGCCCGGGGATTCCGGCGAGCCGCACATCTGGGTGGCCTCGCTCGACGACCCCTCGGATGCGAGGGTGCTCACGACCGGCGACTGCGGTCTGTGGGACCACATTGCAGTGGCCTGGTCTCCCGACGGCAGGACACTCAGCTACTCGTTGGAGAACGATCTGTGGACGGTCCCCGTAGTGGGAGGCAGGCCCCGCGAGCTCACGAGGGACGGTTGGGGCGACGGGCAGCCGGCGTGGTCGAGCGATGGCCGGTACGTCTACTTCGAGTCGTGGCGGGAAGGCACTCTTGCGTTGTGGCGCGTGTCCAGCAGGGGCGGGGAGCCCCAGCGCATGACTCAGGGAACCGGCTACGAGTCGGAGCCTGGGGTGTCGGCGGACGGGTCTAGGCTCGTCTATTCCACCGGTAGTCCGGGTGCGGGCGCCGTCCTCGTCAATCTGGACACGGGGCAGGAGAGCACCATAGGTCGGATGAGGAGTGTACTGCTCGCTTCGATATCCCCCGACGGGAGTCGTCTGGTGTTCGTTTCCCGGCGATGGGACTGGAGCGGTGAGCTGGCGGAACAGCTGCTGGACGACGGCGTTCCGTCCGGCCCTCCCAGGCGGCTGACCGACCAGGCGGGCACCGCGTCCCACCCCTTCTACTCGTCCGACGGGCGGTGGATCGCGTACTACCTGATAAGCGGGGAGAAGCGGGACATCTGGATCATCCCCACGGGTGGTGGGCGACCGATTCAGTTCACCGACGACCCGGCGCAGGACGTCCATCCTGCCTGGTCGCCCGACGGTAGCATGTTGGCCTTCATATCGAACAGAGCCGGGACCCGCGACGTGTGGGTCGCGCCCGTGCGCGAGGGAATGCCCGCGGGCGAGGCGCGCAGGCTGACCGACGGTCGCGTGCGCGCCGTCTCGCCCGTGTGGTCCCCAGATGGCTCGGAGATAGCGTTCGTGGGATCGGCAGACGACCGCGATGAGGTCTGGGTCGTTCCGTCCGGTGGAGCAGCACCAGCCAGGCGACTGACCGACGGTATGGAGGCCACGCGCATTCGGTGGGACGCCGCCACCGGGAAGATCCTAGCTGCGGCGACCTGCGGGGAGGAGCGCAGGTCACTCTGGGCGGTTTCTCCAGGAACCGGTGAGGCTGAGCTCTTCGAGCCGGTAGTCGTGTTCGGAACGAAGAGAGCTACGGGGTTGTTCGATCTGTCTCAGGCAGGCCGCCTGCTCGTGCTGTCGCGAGAGAACCTGACCGGCGACATATGGGTGTCGGAAGGTCCACCGGGCTTGTACTGAGCCCACAGCACGGCGCAGAACCTGCGAGCCGTGTGCGTCTATCTGTGCAGCGCCTTCAGCGTGGACCAGGAGATGTTCTCGACCGGAGTGACGGTCGTATAGCCCGTAAGCTCGCACGCGTACGGCTCGCCGCACGGAACTCCCGCGAAGTCGACGGGGCCCACCCACAGCCACCATGTGCCGGCCGGGAGTACCTCGATGAGCTCAGCCACGTAACACGGCTGGACATCGATGTAGCTGTAGAACCCGGAGGCCCCTTCGCACCCCTCGCGTCCATCCACGAACCCGATTCTCAAGCTGAACTGAGCAATGCCTCGGAACTCGATCTCGCTCTCGCTCGCGAGGTCGATCTGGTACCAGTCTGTGTCCCTCAGGTTGCCGCCACCCTGGGAGTAAGTGCCGCTGGTGCCGCAGAAGTCTATGACATCCTCGCTCGGCTCCAGGTAGTCGAAGACCGGCGGGTCGGAGTTGCAGCCCCCGTTGTGCACGTCGTTCTCGGGGTCGATGCACTCGGGCTCACTCTCGACAAAGGCGTGCGCCGGGCACGGGGCACAGGTTATGAAGTCCCAGATGTACAGTTCATAGACGCCGCAGTCGCTGGTGTATCCGTCGACGACGATGTAGTAGGTGTTGCCCTGCAGGAACTCTATCATGAGCCAGGACCGGTAGCCGTTCGGGCCGCACCCGGGGAAGTCATCGTTGCAGGCGATCGGGCTGCCGTGGATGTACTCATTCTCGTAGACGAAGACCTTCGTGTCGTACTGCGACGCGCACAGGTCGATTACGACCATGAAGGTGTGGGTGCAGTCGTAGCGGTAAACTACGTCCGGGGCGGCCGAGCCCGTGTAGGGGCAGACCTCGTCGTAGTCGTGCGCGAAGGGACACGTGTCTCCGGAGCCGAGGAAGGGGAGGTCGTCGATGACGAAGGGATCTTCGATGGTATCGCCCTCGACGCGGCCTTCGTAGGTGGGCACGCCGGTCGGGTGGGATTCCTTCTCAGCGACCTGCGCCGCGTTTCCGGGTGTTTGAGCCGTCGCGACCGCCGCCGACAGGAAGAGCAGAACCGCCGCGCACATGGTCCATTTCGTTCTCATGGTGATGTCCCTCCGCTACCTCGCGGCAGGTCCACCGTAGATACCGATGTCGGATGGTCCGCCGTCGGGGTCGGTGAAGACCGGGTTGCCCGCATCCCGGCAGGGCGACTCCGGGGAGAGGTGGAAATCCAGGCTGTCGACGAAGGCGGGGTCGAGCGAGATGTTGCCGCCGGCGCCTGTCAGTTCGTCCATATCGCGATAGTCGCCCGCTACGTTGCCCCACACATCATTGTAGCTGATTTCGATCGATTCCGACAGACCGTTCATCCATACGCCTACCTGAGGACAGACCCACTCGTCGCGCCATCCGTTCGAAACGACGATGTTGTTCGTGAAGACGCCGGTAGCCTC
Organism: Candidatus Eiseniibacteriota bacterium; assembly: GCA_030639555.1. Classification (GTDB taxonomy): domain Bacteria; phylum Joyebacterota; class Joyebacteria; order Joyebacterales; family Joyebacteraceae; genus JALGZG01. The sequence goes on from DAOWCM010000164.1 coordinate 4,455, forward strand.
GTCGCTCCAGAGCGCGAACCCGCAGTTCCCGTTCCGCGCCACGATGTTTTTCGCGGCCTCCATGTACGACGTCCCCGTGGCGACGATGCCCCAGCCCAGGTTGTCGAAGACCGCGTTGTTCCTCACGACCACCCGCGAGCTGCCGAACGAGCCGATGCCTTTCCAGTAGCCCGACACGCGGTTTCTGAGGATTGTTGCGGTGGCGTCCCACGTGATCCCCACGCCCGCGCCGCGGCCCTCTGAGATATCGTTGTCCGCGATGAACGCCGTCGCCCCCCGGTAGAGCGCGACGCCGTCCCACCCGTTGTTGCGGATGGTGTTCCCGATGATGAAGAGCTCCGCTCCCTCGCGTCCCATCACGCCGCCTATACCGACCACGACGTCCTCGGCGCGGTCGGTGTTGTCGACGATCTCTAATCCGGTCAGCGTCACCGTGCTCCGGCGCGCCACCACTCCGGCGTCCGTCGCGGCGCCGTCGGGATCGCGCTTCCCTCCGGTGATCGTGAGTCCGGTCACGGTCGAGCCGCGGCTGTCCTCGAAGTAGACGCCGTACCCGGCGTTCGTCTCGAGAACGATCTCGCCCGCGCCACTGCCTATGATATGCAGGGCGATGCCCCTGATCACGAAGCCGACCGTCACCTCCACGTCGGTTCGGTGTTCCTCGCAGTTCCCGCAGAGGTCCTCCACGAAGCTCCCCGGCTCGGCGGTGTAG
>DAOWCM010000039.1 GCA_030639555.1 Candidatus Eiseniibacteriota bacterium
AGAGGCTGGTCGGACAGGTCGCCAAGCGTCAGGCGGTGACGAACCCCGAGAACACCATCTTCTCAATCAAGCGCTTCATGGGAAGGCGGTACGACGAGGTCAATGAGGAGATGGGGCTCGTCCCCTACAAGGTCACGAAGAACGACGCCGGCGACGTCAGGGTCGAGGCTCTCGGCAAGTCGTATGCGCCGCCGGAGATATCGGCGATGATCCTGGCCGCCATGAAGAACACGGCCGAGGAGCACTTGGGCGAGAAGGTCGAGCGTGCCGTCATCACCGTGCCGGCCTACTTCAACGACTCGCAGCGGCAGGCGACCAAGGACGCCGGGAAGATCGCCGGCCTCGAGGTCCTTCGCATCATCAACGAGCCGACCGCGGCGTCGCTCGCGTACGGCCTCGACAAGAAGGGGCAGGAGAAGATCGCCGTCTATGACTTCGGCGGCGGGACGTTCGACATCTCGATCCTTGAGATCGACGAGGGGCTTGTCAAAGTGCTGGCCACGAACGGCGACACGCACCTGGGTGGTGACAACCTCGACCAGCGCGTAATCGACTGGATCGCCGACGAGTTCAAGAAGGAGAACGGCATTGATCTGCGCGGTGACGCCATGGCCCTGCAGCGACTCAAGGAGGCGGCGGAGAAAGCCAAGTGCGAGCTGTCGAGCACACTCGAGACCGACATCAATCTTCCCTTCATCACGGCGGACCAGAACGGTCCGAAGCACCTGACCATGAAGCTGACGCGGGCAAAGCTCGAGTCTCTGGTCGAGGACCTGGTCGACAGGACGACGGGACCGTGCAAGACGGCGCTGGCAGACGCTGGTGTGGCCCCCGCCGACATCAACGAGGTTGTGCTGGTCGGAGGGACGACACGCATGCCGGCGGTCCAGGAGAAGGTGAAGGCCATCTTCGGGAAGGATCCGCACAAAGGTGTGAATCCGGACGAGGTCGTCGCTGTGGGCGCCGCCATCCAGGGCGCCATCCTCTCGGGGGAGGCCGACGTCAAGGACGTGCTGCTCCTGGACGTCACTCCTCTTTCACTCGGGATCGAGACACTCGGTGGCGTGATGACCCCGCTCATCGAGCGCAACACGACCATCCCGACCAAGAAGAGCCAGATCTTCTCGACGGCGGCGGACAGTCAGCCTGCCGTATCGATCCACGTTCTGCAGGGCGAGCGCCCCATTGTGACCCAGAACAGGACACTGGGGCGGTTCGACCTCGTGGGCATCCCGCCCGCTCCTCGCGGCATGCCTCAGATCGAGGTGACGTTCGACATCGACGCCAACGGCATCGTCCACGTGTCCGCGAAGGACCTGGGGACGGGCAAGGAGCAGAACATCCGCATCGAAGTGTCGAGCGGGCTCTCCGAGGGCGAGATCGACAAGATGGTCAACGATGCCGAGTCGCACGCGGCGGAGGACGCCACGAAGCGGGAGGAGATCGAGCTTCGGAACCAGGCGGATTCGCTGGTCTACACGACCGAGAAGACCCTGAAGGAGCACGGGGACGCGCTCGATACGGCCGAGAAGTCGGACATCGAGGACGCGATCAAGAAGCTGAACGAGACACTGAAGGAAGGCGATGCAGAAGCCATCAAGCGCGACATGGATGTGCTTCAGACCGCCTCCTACAAGCTCGCGGAGAAGATGTACGCTGGAGCCCAGGCGGGAGCCGGCGAGGCAGCGGGCGCCGGCGGGGCCGCCGACGGCGCGGGTGGGGCCGACGGGGCCGGTGATGACGCCGACGTCGTCGATGCGGATTTCGAGGTCGTCGACGAGTAGCCGTGTAGCGATCAGAGGGGCGCCGCGCCGCGCCCGAGAGGAGTGAGATTGGCCTCGTCCGACGACTACTACGAGGTTCTCGGTGTAGGTCGCGACGCGTCCTCCGAGGAGATCAAGAAGGCCTACCGCGAGCGGGCGTTCAAGTACCACCCCGACAAGAACGAGGGTGACCCCGGGGCGGAGGAGAAGTTCAAGCAGGCGACCGAGGCCTACGAGGTCCTGTCCGACCAACAGAAGCGCACCCAGTATGACCAGTTCGGCAAGTCTGCGTTCGGCGGGGGGCCCCAGGGGTTCCAGGGCGCCGCGGGCTTTGACATGGACGACGCGTTGCGGACGTTCATGGGCGCCTTCGGCGGGGAGAACATCTTTGAGCAGCTGTTCCGCGGGGCGAGGGGTGGGGGCCGGCGGGCCGTGCAGCGAGGGCAGGATATCAGGGTGCGGCTGAAGCTCACGCTCGAAGAGGTGGCCCGCGGGGTGACCAAGAAGCTCAAGGTCTCGCGCAACATCTCCTGCGAGACGTGCGGCGGCTCCGGGGCGAAGGCCGGAACCTCACCCGCGACATGCCCCGAGTGCCACGGACGCGGACAGGTCGCGCGCCAGCAGAATCTCGGCGTGTTCGGGGCCTTCCAGAGCATAGGGCCCTGCGGCAGGTGTGCCGGGTCAGGCCAGATCATCGAGGAAAAGTGCGGGAGCTGCGACGGCCTCGGCGTGACGAGGGGCCGGAGCACCATCGAGGTCGAGGTTCCCGCCGGCGTATCGACCGGGAATTTCATTCCGATGCGCGGGGCGGGCAACGCGGGACCTCGCGGGGGCGTTCCGGGCGACCTGATCGTTCTGATCGAGGAGATTCCTCACGAGCTGTTCGATCGGCACGGCGATCACGTTCTGCTCGAACTGCCCGTGTCGCTCGACGTGGCTGTGCTGGGTGGCAGCCTCGAGGTGCCGACTCTCGACGGCAAGGCGAAACTGAAGATCCCGTCGGGGACTCCTTCGGGAACCACGTTGCGCATGAGAGGCAAGGGTATTCCGCACCTGCGGGGGAGAGGCACGGGTGATGAGCTCATCCGGGTCGTCGTGTGGGTGCCGAGGCGTCCCTCCGCGGAAGAGAAGAAGCTCCTCAAGGAGCTCGGTAAGCAGCAGAGTTCCAGGGTTCCCGGGCCGCGCAAGCCCGGTCGCGGGCACTAGCCCGCTGACCCGCCGGAGGTGACCAGTTGGCGGAACGTCAGCTCAACGACCCGGGCACATGGCGAATGGATACGTTCCGGGTGCCGCCCGGCTCCCTCGTGGGTCGGGCGACTGTCGTTGACGGTCCCGAGGGGCACCACGCCATCGATGTCGTGCGCGTGCGTCCGGGCGACTTCGTCCGTCTGATAGACGGAGAGGGAGCCGAGGCCATCGCACGCGTCGACGCGGCCGCGCACTCCGAGGCCGCGCTCTCCATCATCGAGATACGCTCCCACGAAAGACGAAGCGGCGTGGAGTTGACGGTCGTTCAGGCGCTCCTCAAGGGCAGGGCCTTCGACGAGGTAGTCAGACGCTGCTCCGAGCTGGGCGTCACCGAGATAGTGCCCGTGCTCACGGCGCGGACCATCGGCAGGCTCCCCGGAGGCGCGGAGGAGTCCCGGCTGGCCCGCTGGGAGGCCATCGCGCTGGCGGCGGTCAAGCAGTCTCGCGGCGTCTTCGTCCCGAGGATCGGCGCCGTCCGCGACCTCGCGGGCGTCTGTGGCCTGGTGGGGGAGCACGACCGCGCCCTGGTTGCCTGGGAGGAGGAGGCGGAGGCCGATCTCAAGGACGCGCTGGGCCCACCTGCGCCCCGGCGGATCCTCCTGGTCGTGGGCCCCGAGGGTGGGCTGGCAGCCGACGAGGTCGAGGGGCTCGTGGCTGCCGGAGCGACAACCGTGAGCGCCGGCAGACGTGTGCTCAGGGCCGATTGGGCCGCGGCGGCGGTGGCCGCGATGATATCGTACGAGGTTGGGGGACTCCTGCCGTAGCGGCCCTAGAAAGCGTTTGACACCGCTTCCCATAAGACGTATCCTTTATGTTCTCTAGATTCCAGACCGAATCGTGCACGCGGTTGGCGCGTCCGGCCGTGAGCGCGTGGGTTTGTTCTCCTCAACTCAAGCCAGCGTGTCCGGTGCCCGGAGGGAGGTGGATATGAATGCCGGGAGTCCGTGTCAAGGATGGCGAGTCGTTTGAGCGCGCATTGCGCCGATTCAAGAAGAGATGCGAGAAGGCAGGCGTGCTCTCTGATCTTCGGAAGCACTCGCACTTCGAGAAGCCGAGCGAGCGCAAGAAGAGGAAGAGAAGCGCGGCCAAACGTAAGCTTCGCAAGCTGAAGCTGAAGCAGAGCAAGCGCTAGTACGGCGCAGGTCCAGGGACAGACAATGAACCTCCTGGAGCGGCTGGAGAGCGACATGATCAAGGCGGCCAAGGCTCGGGATTCCGAGCGATTGGGCGCCATAAGGTTCGTGCGTTCGCAGACGAAGAACCGTCAGATAGAACTCAGGCGCGAACTCAAGGACGAGGACGTCGTCGAGGTCCTCTCGAGGATCGCGAAGCAGCACAGGGAGTCCATCGAGCAGTTCCAGGAGGGCGGACGGGATGAGCTCGTCAAGCACGAGCGCAGACAGCTGTCCGTGGTAGAGGAGTACCTGCCCGCACAACTTGGCGAGCAGGAGCTTCTGGAGATTCTGTCCGGGGTCATCGAGGAGACGGGCGCCGCCGGCCCGCGTGACATCGGGATGGTCATGAAGACCATCATGCCCCGGGTCAAGGGACGGGCGGACGGGAAGATCGTGAAGGCTCTGGTTCAGTCGGGGCTGACCGACGGCGAGGACTAGCTCGCACCTTGGGGGAGTTCCACAAGGGGCCTGCACTGCACACGCCTTGAACGGGCGGAGGGTCAATGAAGCTCAGACAGCTGTTCGACGCGGTCATTGCGCACGGGGTCTCCGTCGACCCCAGAGGGACCACGAGAGTGAAGAAGGTCCTTGAGATAGCCGGCAAGGACTACGAGGCGCTTACCGACGAGAAGAAGGAGCGCTACGACACCGAGCGGCTGACCAACCCGTATTCCGACTCGAGGATCCTGTTCGGCGCGGACGATGTCGAGGTCGAGAACGTCATCATGGGCATCGACATGGAGGTCGGCGAGCTGGTCCTTGCCGACCGGCTCCGGGAAAAGGGGCAGCCGATCGATCTCGTCTGGACCCACCATCCCCAGGGCGCGGGCCTCGCCAATCTGAGTGGCGTGATGGCCATGCAGGCCGACATACTGAGCGGATTCGGCGTTCCCATCAACATCGCTGAGGGCCTTCTCGAGCCCCGCATCAAGGAGATCGAACGCAGGGTGATGCCGGTCAATCACATGCGTTCCGTCGACGCCGCCCGGCTTCTGAACATCCCGATGATCTGCACCCACACGCCGGCAGACAACTGCGTGGCCGGCCACCTTCAGGACCTCTTCGACCAGAAGAAGCCTGAGACCGTCGACGACGTCATCTGCGTGCTGCGGGAGATCCCCGAGTACGCGGAGGCGGAGCTCGCGGGATCGGGTCTCAAGGTCGTTGCGGGCAGCGAGAAACGCAGGTCGGGCCGCGTCTTCGTCGATATGACCGGAGGCACCAGCGGTTCCGAGAAGACGTTCGAGCGGCTCGCGAACACGTCCGACATCGGCACAATGGTCGTGATGCACATTCCCGAGAAGCACTTGGAAGAGGCAAACAAACACCACATCAACGTTGTCATCGCAGGACACATGGCCAGCGATACGCTCGGCATGAATCTCCTCCTTGACGCGGCTGAGAAGGCCGGGCAGAAGAAATTCTCGGTGATCGAGTGTTCCGGGTTCAGGCGTTACGAGCATTAGGGCCGGTGTTCCCCCGACATCCTTTACCATTGCCGCAAGCGAGTCATGAACGAACACGCTCTCGGCGTTCTGGAGTACGACAAGGTCGTGAGGATGCTTGTCGACAGGACGTCATTCGGACTGGGCTCTGAGAAGGCCGCACGGCTGTCGCCCACCGTCGATCTTCAGTCGATCCAGGAAGATCTGCTGAGGACGAGCGAGCTTCGGAAGCTCCTCGACGACGGCGAGGGACTGCCGTTCGAGGGGGCTCACGATGTACGGGATGCCCTCGCCCGAAGTGAGGTGGAAGGCGCCTCCCTGTCGTGCGAGGAGCTCACGAACGTCCGCCACACACTGCTGGCCGTGGACCGGACCGGCGCGTTCCTCCGTGCGAGGCGCGAGGCACTGGTCACGCTGTATGCGCTTGCCGAGTCGCTCGAGCCCGCGACCGACGTGAGCGACGCGATCGCCCGCGTCGTGGATGAGCAGTCGTTGGCCGTGCGCGACAGGGCGTCGAGGGAACTGGCGAGGATCCGGCGCTCGGTAGAGAAGACGAGGTCGCGGCTGGACGAGAAGCTGCAGTCGATCCTGGCTAAGGAGCTTTCGAAGGACACGATTCAGGAGGCGGCCGTTCACATCAGGAACGGACGCTACGTTCTGCCCGTCAAGCGGTCTTCCGGCGGGCGGCTTAAGGGCATAGTTCACGACCAGTCCGGCAGCGGGCAGACGCTCTTCGTCGAACCTCTGCCGACCGTCGAGCTCAACAACGAGCTGGCGGAGCTCCGGGCCGCGGAGAAGAAGGAAGTCGAGCGCGTGCTCCGCGAGGTCACCGGCCTGGTGGGCGCGAAGGCCCCCTCGATCCTGGGTTCGCTCGTCATCATGGGGGAGCTGGACTACTACCGGGCGTCCGCGGTGCTGTCACGCGATCTCGACGCGTCCGCGCCCTCGTTCAACCTGGATGGGCGATTGCGTATCAGGGAGGGACGGCACCCGGTGCTGCTCGAGACGGCGCGGCGCAGCGGTGGGGAGGTGGTGCCGCTGAACCTCGACCTCGGGACGAACGCGACAACGGTGGTCATCTCGGGGCCGAACGCCGGCGGCAAGACCGTAACGCTGAAGACCGTCGGGCTCCTGACGCTGATGGCCCAGTCGGGCCTGCACGTGCCGGCCGGCGCGGACACCGAGCTCTCCGTGTTCCGCGACGTCTACGCGGACATCGGTGACGAGCAGTCGATCGAGCAGAGCCTCTCGACCTTCTCGTCGCACCTCAGGGTCATCGGAGAGATCCTGGGTGAAGCGCGACACGACACGCTCGTCCTTATCGACGAGATGGGAGCAGGCACCGACCCGGACGAGGGCGCGAGCCTGGCCATAGCGATACTGGAAGAGCTGACCCGGCGCGGTGCGCCCACGATCGCGACGACGCACCTGGGATCGGTGAAGAACCACGTGCACAACACCGACGGCATGGAGAACGCCTCGATGGCGTTCGAACCCCGGACTCTGGAGCCGAGCTTCAGGTTCGTTCCGGGGATCCCGGGTGCGAGCCACGCCCTGTCGATAGCGGAGACGCTCGGGTTGCCGGACGGGGTGCTCAGGCGGGCCAGAGATCTCAGGGACGAGGACTCCGCCGGTATCGACGAACTCCTGGCCGACCTCACGGAGCGCGAGCGGAAGCTCGACGCTCTCGTCGAGGAGGCCGAGCGGGAGCGGAACAGGGCAGCGTTGGCCACGGAGGAATGCGAGAGGCGGCTCGAGGGCGTCCGCGACGAGCGGAAGAAGCTGAAGGCTATTGCCCTCGCGGAGGCGCGGGAGACACTCGATAGAGCTCAGTCGCTGGTCGAAGAGACCGTCAAAGAGATCAAGGCGCGGGAGGCCGCCCGCGACACCATAAAGAAGGCCCGCGAAAAACTGCGCGAACGCAAGGCCGAGGTCGAGCGACAGATAGATGTGGAGGTGCGGGAGGTGAGGCCCGAGACCGGCCGGCCGGTGCGCGAGTTCGTGCCCGGTATGGTCGTCCGCGTGGCCAGTCTCGGCAGAGAGGGCAAGCTCATTGATCTGCCCGACGGCAAGGGGAGGGTGCGCGTTCGGATCAGGAACGCGACGGTGGAGGTGGGCAGAGACGACCTCTTCGAGGTTGAGTGCCCGGAGCCCCGGAAGCGACCCAGGGTCGAGGTTTCCCTGGATGTGAACGTATCCGAGAGTCCGGCAACGGAGCTGCACCTGCGGGGAGCGACGACCGACGAGGTGCGCGACGCGATCGAGCTGTTCGTCAGCAGGGCTCTGATGCAAGGGATCTTGTCCATCCGCATTGTCCACGGCAAGGGAACGGGGGCGCTCAGGACCGAGACACACGCCGTGCTTCGGACCATGCCCTCGGTCAAGTCCTTCAGGCTGGGCCGCTGGGGCGAAGGGGACACGGGAGTCACGATCGTGGAGCTCAAGTAGCTCCCGGCCACACGCCTAGGGCGCGCGGAACTCGCCGCGACGGCCGATGCGATGCGAGGTACGACTGGTGGGCAGGATACCCGAGCAGCTCATCGAGGACATCAAAGCGGCGAACGACATCGTCGACGTGATATCCGAGCGCATTCGGACAAAGAAGGCCGGCAGGAACTACAAGGCCGTCTGTCCGTTCCACGACGAGAAGACCCCGTCCTTCAACATCAACCCCGAGCGACAGATCTACCACTGCTTCGGGTGCGGGGTCGGCGGGAATGTCATAACGTTCCTGATGGAATACGAGAAGATAGGGTTCCTTGATGCCGTTCGCGAACTGGCCCAGCGCGCGGGCATCTCCATCCCCGAGAGCGACAGGGGAGCGGGCTCCGCTGAGGACCCGGTCTACGCGGCGAACGCGATGGCGCTCCGCTACTTCCGGGAGTGCCTCGCCGGTCCCGAGGGCGACGCCGCGAGACGCTACTGGCAGGGGCGCGGCATAAGCGACGAGATGACCGAGATGTTCCAGATCGGTTGCGCGAAGCCGGGTTGGGACGGACTGCTCAAGAGGGCCCAGAGGGAGGGGGTGTCGCCGACTGTGCTCGAGGAGGCGGGTCTCGTGATCGAAAGGGACAAGGGCGGCTACTACGACCGATTCAGAGACCGCCTCGTGTTCCCTCTGCTCTGGACCGGCGGCAGGGTCGTCGGCTTCGGCGGGCGTGCCCTGGACGACTCCGAGCCCAAGTACCTCAATTCGCCTGAGACACGCGTGTATCACAAGGGTCACTACCTGTATGGGCTTGCACAGGCCCGGCCGGCGCTTCGGGCATCGCGCGAGGCCATCCTCGTGGAAGGCTACATGGACACGCTCAGCCTCTACGAGGCGGGCTTCCACAACGTGGTCGCCTCGGCCGGCACTGCGCTGACTGTCGAGCAGGCGAGGATCCTGTCGAGGTTCGCGGATCGCGTGTTCGTGGCCTACGACGGCGACGCCGCGGGCATCGCCGCGGCGACGAAGGCCGCCGAGCTCCTGGTGAGACTCGGGGTCAAGGTCCGCATCGCCGAGTTTCCGGACGGCGCCGACCCGGACTCCTTCGTCAGACAGTCAGGCGCCGACGCGATGAAGGAGGAGCTGAGTCGGGCACGCGACTTCATCGACTTCCTGCTCGGCGCGAGCCCACCGGAGACGGCGGAGGACAGGGAGAAGGCGGCCCGCGAGCTGCTCGAAACGGTCGCAAGCATCGAGGACCCCATCAAGGCCGATCTCATGCTCGAGAAGATCGCGCGATCGCTGTCCATAGACCGGGGAGCGCTGACCAGGGCCCTTGAGACGAGGAAGGCGTCGGCGTCGCGCAGGTCCGCCGCGAGAGCCGACCGGGCCCCGGGGCGCGGGGCCGCGACGGAGCGGGCGGTCGGGGCCGCCGAGCTTGCAGCACAGAAAGGGCTCCTGGGGCTTCTGCTGGCCGGCGGCGACGAGGCCGCGCGGGTGCGCGAGGAGCTCGAACCCTCCGACTTCACCGATCCCCTGATGCGAGGTCTGGCGGAGCGATTGATGGGGGAGCAAGGCGCCGGGCCCGTCGATGTGGGGGCGCTCCTGGACCAGCTTCCCGGTCCAGAGGAGGCGTCCGTCATCACCGGGATCTCCATTGCCCCATCCGATGACGACAATGGCGGACGAGCCTGTGACGACTATATTAGGATAATCAGGAGGTCCGCCATCGAGACCGAGATCGGGGTGGTTGACCGAGAGATAGAGACGGCCGAGATGACGGGTGACGAGGAGAAACTCCTCGCGCGCGTTAACGCGCGGCAGGAACTGGCAAGGCGGCTCAGGGAGCTGTCTGCCCGCGACTGAGTTCTTCTTTCGTCCTTTTGGGAGGCGAGGTCTGGCCTATGGCGAAACGCTCAGCGGACAAGGTTCTGGGAACGATCAAGAAGAAGATCGGTGGTTCCGGCTCGCTCACGTACGAGGAGTTGGGGTCGTTTCTGGGCGATGACCTGGACATAGAGCTCGTGGACGATATCTACTGCGGGCTGTCCGACATGGGGATCGAGGTCGTCGACAAGAAGACCCACGAAGCGAAGCGCAAGCGGGAGGCGAAGAAGAGGGCGAAGGTCCAGCCGAGGTTGCGGTTCGACGACCCCGTGCGCATGTACCTTCGGGAAATGGGACAAGTCAAGCTTCTGGACCGAGCGGGTGAGGTGGAGATCTGCAAGCGGATCGAAAGCGCCGAGGACATGACCTACTGCGCGATCTTCGAATCGCTGACAACAATGAAAAGGCTGTCCGGTTTGGCGGAGCGCCTCAGGTCTGAGAAGGTGAGGCTGGACAAGGTCGTCGGAGTGGACCGCAAGAAGAAGAACGCGACGGGCAAGGAAGAGCGGCGCCGGGTGATCAACCGCATGGACAAGATCATCAGGCTCGACGAGGAGCGCCGTGAGCTCGAACAGAAGCTGAAGAAGGCGCGGCCGCAGCACGCCACCCAGACGAAGAAGGCCATACAGCGACGGTGCAAGAGCCTCACTTCGGAGACCAAGCGGCTCGCGCTCCATCCCGCCCAGGTCGGTAAGATGGCCTTGCGTATCGGCGAGCTCATGGACAAGTGCAAGGCGTTGGAGGATGAGATCTCCGACCTTACGTCCGTGCGCGACTCGCTTCTTCGCAGGGCGGAACGCGAGGAAGCGAAGAGGAAGAAGGCCAGGAAGGAGGCAGCCGGCAAGGGCAAGACAGCCGCGTCGAAGAAGGCGAAGACGGCGGTGAAGACCGCCACGCGCACAAAGACGCCGGCCGCTCTGAAGAAGGAAGCCGTTCTCGCCCTCAACGAGGTCAGGAACAGGAAGAGAGCCATCAGGCGCATCGAGCGGGAGTGTGGCATCCGCTCGGGCGCGCTCTCGGACATGGCCTACCGCATCCGGAAGGGCGAAGCCGAGGCGAGCGTTGCCAAAACGGAAATGGTCGAGGCGAACGTGCGGCTGGTCATCTCGATAGCCAAGAGATACACACACAGGGGACTGGACTTTCTCGACCTTATTCAGGAGGGCAACACAGGCCTGATGCGCGCTGTCGAGAAGTTCGACTACACGCGCGGGTACAAGTTCTCGACCTACGCCACCTGGTGGATCCGGCAGGCCATCACGCGCGCCATCGCGGACCAGGCGCGGACCATCCGCGTCCCCGTCCACATGATAGAGGCC
>DAOWCM010000426.1 GCA_030639555.1 Candidatus Eiseniibacteriota bacterium
ACGATGTGATATCGGAGGGGAGGTGCTTCGCCCTTGGAGACGCCGAGCAGGAATACAGGCGGAGGGGCCATCGTCTGATTCCGTACCTGCGCGGTGAGGGTATGCCTACTCTGTACCGAATCCAAGCTGGTGATGATGAACGACCCGCCTATTGAGGGGAGCGGCGCTGAGGTGTTTCCGCGGGATCGAGACGCTGACGGCGATGACGGTCGTGATGGAGATCGGGGACATCCGGAGGTTCCGGGAAGTCAGCGATTGCCGGCAGCGACCTCGTGCCTGCTGACCTACCCCTAGGCGCCGCTGAGAGCTTTGAGAAGTGCCTTCGTCGTGAGCGTGTTCAGGATGTTGGCAGGCGTGAGCCACGCGCGCCTGGCCGTTCTGACCCCCAGTTCCATCACCCACATCTGGTCGACGTGATGGGCGTCCGTGCTGATGGCCACCTTCACCCCCATCTCCGCCGCGCGTCTGGCGTTGATGTCGTTCAGGTCGAGCCGCTCGTGGTAGGCGTTAATCTCGAGGGCCGTTCCGGTGTCGGCGGCAGCCGCCATCACCTGTTCCAAATCGACGTCGTACGCGGGCCTGGTGCCCAGAAGGCGCCCGGTAGGGTGGCCGATTATGTCAACATGAGGGTTCTGGATGGCTGAGAGAATCCTGCCCGTGATCTTGTCACTTGACTGCTGAAATCCGCTGTGTATCGAGCCGACCACGACGTCCAGCTTCTCTAGACAATCGTCCGGGAAGTCCAAGCTCCCGTCCGACAGGATGTCGGCCTCGGTACCGGACAGCACGGTGATCCCCTTGACGCGCTGATTGACCTGCGCTACCTCCTCCGCCTGCTCCAGCAGCCGCTCGACCGTCAGGCCGTGCGCGACGCCGAGCGAGCGCGAATGGTCGTTGATCGACACGTACTTGTAGCCGCGGGCCTTGGCCGCGCGCGCCACTTCCTCGATGGTCGAGTGCCCGTCGCTGTAGTTGGAGTGCACGTGAAGGTCGCCGCGGATGTCGGCGAGTTCCACGAGCTCGGGCAGTTCCTTCTCGAGCGCGGCTTCGACCTCTCCCCTGTCCTCGCGAAGTTCCGGCGGGATGAACTCGAGCCCCAGCTTCTTCTGCACGTCCTGCTCGGTCCGGCCTGCGATACGCCGCTCGCCCTTGAACAGACCGTACTCGCTGAGCTTGAGACCCTTCGACTGCGCGAGGCCGCGGAGCTTCACGTTGTGCGCCTGCGACCCGGTGAAGTACATGAGCGCCGCGCCGTAGACGGATGGAGAAACGACGCGCAGGTCCATCTGGAGTCCGTCGGCCACGCGGACGCTGGCCTTGGTCGTGCCGGCCGCGAGCACCTCGACCACCCGAGGCAGCTCCGTGAACGCCTTGATGAGCAGCTTCGGCTTCGAGCTCAGGGCGAGTATGTCGATGTCGCCGATCGTCTCGCGCCAGCGTCGTATCGAGCCGGCGACCTCTATCTCGTCGATGCCGGTCGCCTCTCGCAGCTCCGCAACGGTCGCGAGCGCCGCGGGCAGAACGGTCCCGAGAGTCAGGCGCCCGGAACGGGACTCGTAGACCCGGATGCCCGCCTCGATGTTCTCGACCTTCTTCGGGCCCATGCCCGGGAGCTCGAGTATCTTCTTGCCGCGAAGCGTGCGCTTCAGGCTCTTGATGGACTTGACGTCGAGCTCGTGCCAGAGGAGCCCGATGGTCTTGGGGCCCAGTCCGGGGACCGAGAGAAGTTCCGCAAGGCCCTTCGGGATGCTCTTCCTGGCCTCCTCGTACCTGCGCATACCACCGGTCTCGAGATACTCCTCGATCCCGGCGACGGTCCCCTTGCCGACGCCCTTGATGTCGAGCATCTCGCCCGACTCGACGAGGTCGGCGACGTCCGCGGAGAGGTCCTCAATGATGCGCGCGACCCGCCGGTACGTGTTGACCCGGAAGAACTCCTCTCCGCGTATCTCGAGAATGTCCGCGAGCCGACCGAAGATGTCGGCTATCTCCTGGTTCTTCAT
>DAOWCM010000424.1 GCA_030639555.1 Candidatus Eiseniibacteriota bacterium
ACTGGTGGCCGTGTCCCACGTGGTGCTTTTCAGGACGCCCTTCGGCCTCAGGCTCCGGGCGACGGGTGAGCACCCCGAGGCAGTCGACACGCTCGGCGTCAGCGTCCACGCGATGCGGTTCGCCGGCGTGCTCCTGAGCGGGGCGTTCCTCGCGCTCAACACGCACCAGTTCGTGAAGAACATGTCGGCCGGCAGGGGGTTCATCGCCCTCGCGGCCATGATATTCGGGAAGTGGAGCCCAGGGGGCGCGCTCGCCGCGTGCCTGCTCTTCGGCTACGCGGAGGCCGTTCAGATGGGGTTCCAGGGACAGGCGGTCCCGACGCAGTTCGTTCAGATGATCCCCTACGTGCTTACCATGGTGGCGCTCGTCGGAGTGATCGGCCGAGCTCGGCCTCCGGCCGCCATCGGGAAACCCTACTGACAGGAGGCTCGAATGCGCAGGAACAGCGTGCTCACGCTGGGAGCGGCTCTGTTGGCCGCGATCGTCTCCCTGGGGGGCTGCGGTGCGGCCGCTGACAGCGTGGCGTCGGACGACCTCCGGAGCGCCACGGCGCACTGTTTCCAGGACATCGCGATGGACGATTTCCAGCCAATCGAGTTCAACGCCGACCGTCTCCTGGTGGAAGGGCCTCGCGTTGTCGGGTTCGAGGGTCCGCGCGCGATCATAGAGTTCGAGACGAGCGTTCCCACTCCGGCCGCCGTCGTGCGCTTCGGTCCCGTCACCCTGGTGGGTGATGTCCAGGAGGCGCTCTTCAGGAAGGTCGCAGGGGAAGAGCTCGAGTCGGACGAGACCGCGACGGTCCACCGCATAGAGGTCAATGTCTCCAGGCTCGAGTCGTCGTCGTACGACCTGTACTACATAGAGGACGGGGGAGGGGAGGTCGCGTACAGAGTCGAGGTCTACGACCCGCGCTGGGGCTCCGCCAGCCTGTACGACCGGCGATTCCGCTACACCAGGGAGGGCCCGAGAAAGACGGGCGAGTACGCCCTCGCCTCGACCATAACGTTCGGTCCGTTCGTCGACCTCGTCAGACCCGACTCGTTCGTCATCTCATGGGAGACCGATGTTCCGGCCCGCGGAGCTGTCGTCCTCGCTGATACGACCTTTGCCGACCCGGGTGTCTCTCTGACTCATGAGGTCGTCGTGGACGGCCTGCGCCCGGACACGGACTACGAGTATCGCGTACGCTACGGTCCGGACGACGCCCACACGAGGGCCTTCCGCGCGAGAACCGCCCCTGAAGAGGGGGCCGATGGCTGTCGCTTCGCCTTCGCCTCGGACAGCCGCGGCGGGGCAGGGGGATGCGAACACTCGCTCGAGGGAGTCAACCACGCGACGTTCAAGGCCATCCTCGCCGACGCGGTCTCACGGGAAGCGGACTTGATGCTCTTCGGAGGCGACCTCGTCGACGGCTACACGACGTCCGAGGGTGCGTTCCGGTCCCAGCTGGATTCGTGGAAGAGGGCGGCAGGTTCAGTGGCCTTCTCGCTGCCCATCTACGAGGGAGTTGGCAACCACGAGCAACTAGGAGACTACCTCTCCGCGCCGGAACCCGGGTATCCGGACAACAGGTTCATCGTCCATCGCGACCGCGAGGGGTCGGAGAGTCTCGAGTCCGTGTTCTCGAGCGAGTTCACGAATCCGACCGGAAGCTGCTACGGCTTCAGCCCGCGTCCGGAGGAGAGGACGCTCGACGGCACCGTCGTCGCGGGTCCCGACTACGCCGAGACCGTCTACTCCTTCAACCGGGGAAACTGCCATTTCATCGCGATCAACACCAACTACTGGTTCACCGGCGTGATGTATGACGGCACCACCGTGAGATTCCCGAGCGACCAGGAAGGGACCGCCATTGCGCTTCGCCTGCTGGGCGGCAACCGGGAGGGATACGTTCTTCCGTACCAACTCGAGTGGCTCGAGCAGGATGTAGCGGCCGCGGAGGCCGACGAGAACATCGACTGGATCTTCGTGTTCTCGCACGAGCCGGCGTTCCCGAACGGCGGGCACCTCTACGATGCGATGTTCTGGGGTGAGCCGGGCAAGGGGCACGAAGGGGGTCTCAACGACGCCT
>DAOWCM010000334.1 GCA_030639555.1 Candidatus Eiseniibacteriota bacterium
CGGCCTCGCGGGCGGTGTTCCGGTTCATGCCCAGCGACATCAGCGCGCGAACCGCGTCGCCCGTGTCCTCCCTCCCACTTCCCGCACCCCCGATCGATGAGACGTCGAAACCGGAGAGCCTCTCCTTGAGCTCGACGATCATCCTCTGAGCCGTCTTTCGCCCTATCCCGGAAACGCTGGTCAGAAGCCCCATGTCCTCTTCGATGACGGCCCGATGGAAGACCTCGGGGGACAGCCCCGACAGCACGGCGAGGCCGAGCTTCGGACCGATGCCCGAGACCGATATCAGCTCCCGGAAGATGGAGCGTTCGGCCTCAGTGATGAAGGCGAAGAGGTCCAGGGCGTCCTCCCTGACGTGAAGGTACGTGAAGAGGTGCACCTCCGACCCCTCGTCGCCCAGTTCGCGGAACGTCGAGAGAGGAACGAGCATGCTGAACCCGATGCCTCCGACGTCAACAACGACGCCGGCCGGGCTTCTTCTGAGAAGGCTACCCTTAAGCTCTGAGATCATGCGGGCGCGGTCCTGTTGTTTCGTTTGTGGAAGTGGCAGATGGCGACGGCCACCGCGTCGGACTCGTCCTCGAGCAGCTTCTGCCCCGAGAGCCCCAGAAGCCGTTCGACCATCGATGCGACCTGGAGTTTCGTCGCCGATCCTGTGCCGACGACCGATTGCTTCACCTCGCGCGGCGCGTACTCGAAGACGGGAAGTGCCGCCTGGGCGGCGGCAAGCAGCGTCACCCCGCGCGCGTGGCCGAGCTTGAGTGCCGATCTGACGTTCTTTGCCTGGAAGACGTTCTCGACCGCGACCTCGTCGGGCCGGTGCGCGTCGATCATCCGGACGGTCTCCGCGTAGATCTTGCTGAGCCGCTCGGGCAGCGGCGCCCTGGACGAGGTCCTGACGCTGCTCCGGGCGACAAGCCTCATGCCGCCGTCGTCCTGTTCGACGAGTCCGAACCCCGTCACGATGCTGCCGGGGTCGATTCCGAGCACTAGCACCTTGCCGGGCACAGCGCTACCCCTCGTTCTTGAGGGTCTCCATTACCTCATCGGAGATATCTATGTTCGCGGAGACGTTCTGGACGTCGTCCTGGTCGTCCAGAAGGTCTATCAGCTTCAGGATCTTGCGCGCCGCGCCCAGCTCAAGCTGGACGGTAGATCCGGGGATGCGCGTGACCTCGGAGTGGCTCACCGTGATGCTGGCCGCGTTCAGGGCGTCGCGCACGGCGGCGAAGTCCTTCGGGTCAGTCGTTATCTCGAAGCTGTCGCCCTCGGTGGTAAGATCCTCGGCGCCGGCCTCGAGCACAATCTCGAGGATGTTGTCCTCGTCGTTGCCCTCGGACGGGATCGTGATCACGCCCTTCTGCGTGAAGTTCCAAGCGACGCTTCCACTCTCGCCCAGGTGTCCGTTGTGCTTGGTCAGGATATTGCGGATCTCGCCGACAGTCCGGTTCTTGCTGTCCGTCAGCGTGTCGATCATGAGCGCTACGCCCTCCGGACCGTAGGCCTCGTAGACCGCCTCTTCGTAGCTCACACCCTTGATCAGCCCCGCGCCCTTCGCGATGGCCTTGTCGATCTTGTCGTTGGGCATGTTCGCGCCCTTGGCGGCCTGCACCTCCGCGCGGAGCCTGACGTTAATCTCGACATCCGCGCCGCCGGAACGGGCCGCCACCTCGATAAGCCGCGCGTGCCGGTTGAAGATCTTGCCGCGCTTGGCGTCTAGGGCGCCCTTCTTGTGCTTGATACTGGCCCACTTGGAGTGTCCCGACATACCTGTCCTCCCTGTCCGGGCGCCGCTGGGTCAGGAACCGCCCGTGACATGTTGCCTCGACGTCCCCTGCGCTACGCGTCTTCTTCCGCCTTCTCGGACTCGGCAACGACCTTCGCCTGGACGTCACCCGGCACCTGCTCGTAGTGCGAGAACTCCTGCTCGTAGAAGCCGCGGCCCTGCGTGATGGACCGGAGGTGCGTCGAATACTTGTAGAGTTCCGCCAGCGGCACCAGCGCGGTGACCACCTGATAGCGGCCCTGCTGTCCCGTCTCGCGGATCTTGCCGCGGCGCGACGACACGTCGCTCATGACGTCGCCGAGGTATTCGTCAGGCACGGTCACCGTGATGCTGTAGATGGGCTCCAGAAGCACCGGCTTGGCCTCGGCCGCCGCGAGCCGGAAACCGATGGACCCCGCCATCTTGAACGCGTTTTCGTTCGAGTCGACGGGGTGGAACTTGCCGTCGTAGACGGCTACCTTGACGTCGACGACCGGGTAGCCTGCCAGCACGCCCGCCTCCATTCGTTCCCTGACGCCCTTCTCGACGGCCGGGATGAACTTGGAGGGAATGGAGCCGCCCACGACCTCGTTGGCGAACTCGAACCCGGACCCGCGCTCGACGGGCTCCAGCCTGAGCCACGCGACACCGAACTGGCCGCGTCCACCGGTCTGTTTCTTGTACTTGCCCTCGGCCGACGCCGTCGCCCGGATGGTCTCACGGAATGGGATCCTCGGCTTCTCGCGCTCGAGCTCGACGCCGAACTTGTCCTTCAGCTTCTCGACCATGACATCGAGATGAAGGACGCCCAGCCCGGAGATGATGGTCTGCTTGATGACACGGTCGTAGCCGGCCGTGAAGGTCGGGTCCTCCTCGTGCAGCTTCGCGAGCCCGGTCGCTATCTTCTCCTCGTCGCCCTTCGCCTTGGACGTAACCGCCTCGGACAGCACGGGCTTCGGAAACACAACGGGCGGAAGCACGATGGGGTTCGCCTTCGTGCACAGCGTGTCACCAGTGGAGCTGACCTTGAGCTTCACCACGCCCGCGATGTCGCCCGCCGAGACCGACTCCATCTCCTTGCGGTCGTGCCCGATGAGGGCGTAGATGCTGCCCATCCGCTCGCTCTCGCTATTGGTCGAGTTCAGGACGTCGCTCCCCGAGCTTATCGACCCGGAGTAGACGCGGAAGAAGAGCAGCTCGCCCACGTGCTGCTCCGAGAC
>DAOWCM010000113.1 GCA_030639555.1 Candidatus Eiseniibacteriota bacterium
CGACTCGATCTCGAACGGCCCCACCAGGTGGCCCCCGGTTTGATGACGTCGTCGTCGCGGCCCACGAACCAGAAGTACTGGACGGAACCGCTGGATTGTACCGTGCCGGGGACGGCAGGTCAACGCCGAGAGCTGTGGGTGTTGGCAATCAGACCGTGTCCCCGCAATTGCAGCGAGAGAACGTCCCTTCCTAAGGAGCGCCACGCGGCTGGCGGGGCCCAGGGAGCGCCACGCGACAGGCGGGGCCTAGGGAGCGCCACGCGACTGGCGCGGCCTGTAGAGCGCCTTGAGCGTCCCCCAGCTTATCCCGGGATCCAGGCCCGTGCCGCAGTCACTCGGGTATGATGGGATGTTCGGCTCGCCTGGCGTCGGTACCATCATGAACCAGTCGGCCGCGCTGCTCTGGTTGCAGTCGAGCCCTCCGGGGCACCGTGCAAGGCAGTTTCCCTGTGGGACGCCGTCTGCGAACTGCGGATCCGTGCAATCGATCCACGAGATGGGCACGGGGTCGGGGACGTTGTCCCAGTTGACGCCGTCCACCACGCTTGTGCAGTCGATCGCGGCCGACGTGTCGACGCCGGTGGCAAGCAGGATCCCGTCCCCACTGTTCGCGAGGGCAATGTCGCAGTCGGAACCGCCGCAGTGGATGAGGTTGGGCACGTCCGGGTTGTCGTTGTCGTCACCGGGATGCACGAACTCCCAGTCCGCGCCCGACAGGTCCGGCTCGATCTCGCCCGGCACCGCGTCGACCGCGATCAACACGAATTCACCCGGCCAGATGGCGATGTCGTAGCCGCCGTGTGTGCCCGGGAAACGGAAGACCGACTCCGGCATTCCGTCGTCTCCCTCGTCGGTGATGACCGCGCCGTCGAGGAACGCTACACTCCCTCCGGCGTTCAGGAGTTCGATGTACTCGTTGTGTGCGTCGAACCCCGGCATGTAGTAGTGCACCTCGTTTATCACCACTTTGTTCCAGACCTCCAAACCCCAGGCGACGGGCGCCAGGCTCAGGAACGCTACCAGAACCAGAACTGACCGCTTCATGCCGCACACCTCCCCTCCCGTTCCCCTCATCGCGCGGCGCCTCGCGGCCCGCTGCCATCCTGACTGAGCAGGCGGCGGTCCAGATACTCCCGTCAGCGGGAAACGCCCACCGCACGGGCCAATGCGGGCGACTCCGGAGAGCGCGCCGCCACAGCACGTCAACGGCGTGGACGGGATTCGCCCCGCTCAGAGCGTCCGGACTGGAGAACGAGACCCGAATCGGGTATAATGTATGCACGTGTCAAGAGAACTCTGCCTGAACGACCGATGATACGAGCCGAACCCGACACCTCGGAGGGGGGAACGACCTGATGAAACGAGGAACCGTGGCCGCGCTGATCGTCGTGGCCGTCGCAGCCGCACTGATGTGGTCGCCGTGGGGGTCTTCCAAACCCGCTCTCAGGACCGCCGATGAGATCGCGGTTGAGATCACCGAACAGAAGGCCGACAAGAAAGCCGAGATGGCCGCTCGGGGCCAGCGCTACGAGCCCGGGGCCTTCCCCAACGAATGGGCCTCCCTCCAGCGAGCCTACCCCTACAGCCGCATCAACTTCGAGCAGCTCAAGGAGGCGCGGGCCGAGGCCAGGGTAATGGAGATCGAGACGGAGAGAGGCAGAGGCGGCGTGTGGGTCGAGAGGGGCCCCACCAACATAGGCGCCAGGGTCACCGACCTCGCCGTCCATCCGACGAGCACCAACGTCGTCTACGCGGCCATGGCCAGCGGCGGCGTGTTCAAGTCGACGAACGGTGGGATCAACTGGATTCCCATCTTCGACGAGCAGGCCGTGCTCACGATCGGCGACCTCGCCATCGACCCCAACAACCACAGCACCATCTACGTGGGTACGGGCGAGGCCAACTCCTCGAGCTTCAGCTGGTTCGGCGAGGGGCTATACAAGTCGACGGACGCAGGCGTCACCTGGAGCTACATCGGCCTCGAGGAGACACGCTACATCGGCCGCGTCATTGTCGACCCGAACAACTCGGACCGCATCTGGGTTGCGGGCATGGGCTCGCTCTTCGGGACCGATTCGAACCGCGGCGTCTATCGTTCGCTCGACGCCGGAGACTCGTGGGACAAGATCTTCGCTCTCACCGATTCGACCTCAGCGGTCGACCTCGCCATCCACCCGACTCAGACCGACACCATCTACGTCGCGATGTGGGAGCGCGTGCGAGGGCTCACCTATCGGCGCTCCGGCGGTCCATCAAGCGGCATCTACCGCTCCTACGACGGCGGCGACACCTGGACCGAGCTCACTGGTGGGCTCCCCTCGGGCGCGACCGTGGGCCGTATCGGCATCTCGGTCGCCGAATCCAACCCGGACATCATCTACGCGTTCTACTGCGACGACCCTGGGTACTTCTACGGCGTGTACAAGAGCACGGACGGCGGCGACACCTGGAACCAGACCAACGACAGCAATCTCTCGAATCTCACGAGCTCCTTCGGCTGGTACTTCGGGCAGATTCGTGTCGACCCCTCCGACCACACGCGCGCATTCGTGATGGGCGTCCCGTTCTACCGGACTGAGAACGGCGGATTCTCCTGGCAGGAGGTCGGCTCGGACAACCACGTCGACCACCACGCCATGGCGTTCGACCCGTTCGCCACGTCGCGCATCTACAGTGGCAACGACGGTGGCATCTACGTGTCGGACGACTCCGGCGACAACTGGACCAAGCTCTACGACCAGCCGACGAACCAGTTCTACGCCATAGAGATAGACTACCAGAACCCCAATCGCCTCTACGGCGGCACGCAGGACAACGGCACCCTTCGCACGGTTGACGGCAATCCCGACGACTGGGAGCGCATATTCGGAGGCGACGGATTCTACGTGGTCGTGGATCCCACGGACTCCAACACCATCTTCTGCGAGTACCAGTGGGGCAACGCCTACAAGTCGACCGACTTCGGCTACTCGTGGGACTGGGCCCTGAACGGTGTGGACGACGGCGACCGCAGAAACTGGTCGTCCCCCATCGTCATGGACCCGTCCGATCCGCAGACGCTCTACTTCGGCACGTATCGCCTGTGGAAGACGACCGACCAGGGGGACTGGTGGAACGCCATCAGCGGCGACCTGACCAACGGCGGCGCCGGCACGTTCGGGACCATCACTACCATCGCGGTCGCACCCACTGACCCTGACGTCATCTACGTCGGGACAGACGACTCGCACGTGTGGGTCACACTGAACGGCGGTGCGAACTGGACCGACGTGTCCGGCTCTCTTCCGAATCGGTGGTCCACGCGCGTTGCCGTCGACCCGACCGACGCAGACATCGCCTACGCCACGTTCTCGGGCCTCCGATGGAACGAGAACATCGGCTACGTCTACCGCACCGACGACGCGGGCGCCACGTGGACCGACATCACGGGCAACCTGCCGGGCGCGCCTGTCAACGCGCTCGTCGTCGACCCAGACCACCCCGAGATACTGTACGTGGGTTCCGACGTCGGCTGCTTCTTCACGATGGACCTGGGAACGACGTGGGGTGTCGTGGGCACGGGACTGCCCGCGGTGCCGGTCTTCGACGTCAAGCTTCACCAGCCCACGCGCACGCTCGTCGCGGGGACGCACGGCAGGTCGATGCACTCCATCGACCTGAACGAAGTGACGGGAGTGCCTGACGAGGGTGACGACGTTCACTCGGTGCTGTCTCTGGGGAACCACCCGAACCCCTTCGGGCGCGCGACCACCATCGCGTTCTCGCTGAGTCGACCGTCCCACGTGACGCTCGCGGTCTACGACATCGCCGGACACAAGGTGCGCACGCTGGAATCCGGGCGTCGCAACGCGGGCGACCACGAGATGCGCTGGGACGGCCGGAACGAGGCCGGCCGCGCTGTCGCCAACGGCACCTACTTCCTTCGGCTGGAGGCCGGGGATGAGGTGACCGCAGTGAAGATGAACGTCGTGAGATAGGAAGACCGGAAGGCTGAAAAACATGAGAGGACGCCGGCGAGTGATCGCCGGCGTCTTCTCACGCTATCTGCAGTGGCCCAGCGACCTCGATGATCCGAACGCTCAGTGCCTCGGCGGCTCCATCGGCCAGGGTGTCTCGATACCCGCGAGCTCCAGCATCCTGACGGAGGCCTCGTTGGCGGTGACCGCGATCACCTCCTCGTCACCGTTGACGAGCTTCCCGCGCTCCACCACGATCTCACCGTTGACGATGGTGTAGTCGACCCTGTGGTCGAGGCCGGCGTAGACAATGGCGGCCAGGGGATCCGAGAACGCTCCGGCGTAGCCCAGGCGGGACATGTCGATGGCGATGATGTCCGCGGCCTTCCCCACCTCGATCGAACCGATCTCGTCCCTGCCTAAGACGTCCGCCCCTCCGCGCGTTGCCAGCCGGACCACGCGCTCAGCCGACACTGCGTCCGGGCCGTGCGTCAGGAGCTGCACGAGGAGGCAGCTTCTCAGCTCGCCGAGCATGTCTGACGTGTCGTTGCTGGCGCTGCCGTCCACGCCGAGTCCCACGCGCACACCCTTTTCGAGCATCTCCGGCAGCCTCGCCACTCCGGAAGACAGGCGCATGTTCGACGTGGGACAATGAGCGATGCCCGTTCCCGTCTCGGCCAGGAGGGCCAGCTCGTCCGACTCGAGGTGAACGCCGTGGGCGAACCACACGTCTCTGCCCACCCACCCCAGCTCCTTCATGACGGCGAGAGGACGCTTCCCGTACGTCTTCAGGCAGTAATCGGTCTCGTCCGCGGTCTCCGCCAGGTGCGTGTGCAGAAGCACTCCCTTGTCCCTGGCAAGCTCGGCGGTTTCCGTCATCAGGCTGTCGGTGACCGAGAACGGCGAGCACGGCGCAAGAGCGATGCGCGTCATCGCGAACGGCTCGGGGTCGTGGTGGTGCTCTACGAGCCTCGCGGAGTCCTTGAGTATGTCCGCCTCAGTCTGGACGACGGAGTCCGGCGGCAGCCCTCCCTGCGACCGTCCGCGCGACATGCTACCACGTGTCGGATGGAAGCGGATGCCGAGTTCGCGCGCGGCCTCCACCTCGACGTCGATGAGCTCCTCGTGGACGCCGCTCGGGAAGACGTACATCTGGTCGCTCGCCATGGTGCAACCGGTCAGGAGCAGCTCGGCGCAGGCCAGCCTTGTGCTCGCTCGGACGGCGTCCACCGACAGGCCCGCCCAGATCTCGTAGAGCGTCGTGAGCCAGTCGAACAGCTTCTGGTTCTGTGCCGGAGGGACGTTCCGCTGGAGCGTCTGGTAGAAGTGGTGGTGCAGGTTGACGAGCCCCGGGAGCACGAGCATCGACGAGCAGTCGATGACGTGCGCTCCATGGGGCGCGTCGATCGAAGCCTCGACGCGCGAGATACTGTTGCCCTCGACGAGGATGTCCACGCCGGCGAGGCGGTCGCCGGCGTCGTTCATCGTCGCAAGGTGATAGATGTCCTTGAGGAGCAGCACCGGTCAAGCCTCCTGTGCGTGACGAAGCGTCACTTCCTTCCCAGCGCCTCGATCCCGGCAAGCACCCTCTCCGGCGTGAACGGAAGCTCACGCAGCCTGACACCGGTCGCGGCGAAGATGGCATTGGCAATCGCCGGCGCCACAACATCGACAGGGATCTCCGAGACGCTCTTGGCGCCGAACGGACCGGTCGGCTCGTCGGTCGTGACGAGGATAGCCTTGATGGCCGGAGTATCGACGGCCGTGAGGATCTTGTAGTCGAGGAGGTTCGCGTTCATCATTCTGCCGCGCTTGTCGAACACCATCTCCTCCGTCAGCGCGTAGCCGAGCCCCATCGACACGGCACCGTGGATCTGGCCCTCCGCAAGCGCGGGGTTGATCGCGAAACCGCAGTCGATGGCACAGGCGAAGTCCCTGACGTCCACGCGTCCGGTCTCCACATCCACCTCCACATCGGCCACGGCGGCGGCAAACGGAGGGGGACATTCGAACGTCATGTTCGAGGCTGAGTGTGAGATCTGTTCTTTCTCGTCGCCATACATCGCCGCGTGGGCGACTTCCTCTATCGGCACGCTCTTGCCCGACGGCGCCGCTATCGTGCCCGCGGCGCAGACGAGCCCGCCTGCCTCCTCGTCCATCATCACGGAGGCGTGATGCAGCAGTCTGTCCCGGACCTTTTCGGCCGCCTTGACGACGGCGCCGCCGGAGACGTATGTCGTGCTGGATGCGTAGGCGCCGACGTCGAACGGCGTCCTGTCGGTGTCGGAGGAATACACATGCACTGCCTTGGGCGGAACGCCGAGGATCTCCGCGGCCATCTGGCCCAGGATAGTGTCGCTGCCGGTTCCGAGGTCGGTGGCCCCGATGAGGAGGTGGAACGAGCCGTCCTCGTTCGCCTTGATCGTCGCGGCGCCCATATCGTCGCCCGGGATGCCGCTGCCGTGCATCGCGAGAGACATGCCAAGCCCTCGTCTCACGAACGGCCTGCTGCCGGGTGTGCCCGCCGTCCCCTCGGTCAGTGAGGCGTGCCAGGCGTCCCAGTCCGTGGCCTCGCGGACCCGCTCCCAGCACTCCGCGAGCCCGTTGGTCCTTATGATGCGCGCGTAGCCTGCCTTCCCCTCGCCGAGATGCTCTGCGATGGGGTCGCGGTCGCCCTCACGGATGGCGTTCGCCAGGCGGTACTCCACCGGGTCACGCCCGAGAGCGTGGGCAATCTCGTCCATCTGCGAATCGACGGCGAAGAACCCCTGTGGGGCGCCGTACCCTCTTAGCGCTCCCGCGATGGGCAGGTTCGTGTAGACCGAGTCGCACGTGTACCTGAGGCTGTCCGAACGGTACAGCGGCAGGCTCTTGCTGCCGGTGTTGGACGGGACCGTCAGCGCGTGCGCCCCGTAGGCGCCGGTGTTGCAGAGCACGTCCATCTGCCGCGCCAGGATCCTCCCGTCCGCGGCAACTCCGGTCTTGAGGTGGATGATCTGAGGATGCCGCGTGCGGCTGGCGTAGAGCTCCTCGTCGCGGTCCAGCTTGATCTTCACGGGACGGCGCGTCCTGAGCGTCAGAGCGGCGCAGATGTCTTCCAGCACGACCTCCTGCTTGGCGCCGAACGCTCCACCGATCCTCGGCTTCACGACCCGCACCCG
>DAOWCM010000070.1 GCA_030639555.1 Candidatus Eiseniibacteriota bacterium
ATCCCTCCTTGTGGCTGTGGAACTCCGCCAGATGACAGGAGAACCCCAGGAAGATGAACGGCATGCCGTCGTTGCGGAGGTCGCCGAGGTCGTTCTGGCTCCCCGCGCCCGCCTCGAGCATCTGCTCATGCGTCAACAGGGAACGGTTGCCGTGTCCCTGGAAGTTGACTATCACCGCCCCGTCACTGAGCCCGGTCAGCAGGTCGGGCGTCAGAGTGCTTCGGACGTACGGGTAGACTTCAGAGAAGAAGTACTCCCACGGCTGCGGCTCGTGCGTCACACCGTTGGACTCGTGGAACTCATCCGTGTAGCGCCTGAGCATGAAGAGCGTCGTGTCGATGCCCGCGGGGGACGCGGCGACCATCTCCGAAAGCCCGACGCAGATGTCCGTAAAACCGTGCCAACTCGACCCCCACGTGTAGAAGCCCCCGTACGTCCCGTAGTGCCACTGGTCGTCGCCTACGAAGTAGACGTTGTTGCGCCACCGCTCGTTCGGCGCGTAGTTCTCGTAGGAGAGAATCTTCGAGACAAGGTTGTCCAGCTGCGTGCTGCCGCCGACCGACAGGCGCCCGATGAACATCCGCGGGAAGTAGAAGTCCCCCTCATCCGAAGAGATGAACCACTGGTCGCTCGCCGTCATCTGAGGATAGGATCCGGACCCGTGTCCGAGGACGGTCGGGATGAAGTCCGGCTGGCTCGATAACTCTGCCCCCTTGGGGTCCGTGGTCGCGTCGCCGACCAGGAGCACGAACTGCGGCGTCCTGCTCCAATTGCTGAACGCGTGATCGAAGTAGTTCTTGAGGGCCTGGAGCGACTTGAGGCCGCCGCCGAACTCGTCGTACACGTCGCTCACCCGCGCGTGCGCCACGACCCACCCCTCGGACTCGCGATGCGAGATCAGACGCTCGACACCGCCCGCGAAACTATCATACGAGACGACGATGAGGTCGGCCTCGTCCGCCCACAGGTTCGCGGGCTCGCGCCGCTCGACTTCCGTGACCGAGTGATAGTCTCCGTCCTCCGCCGACTCGTAGCGAGTGAAGCCGGCCACGTCGTCCTGGAACGTCAGCGAGTAGTCGCCGGCCTCTCCGTCGATGTTCTCGGCGCCGAGGGTCAGCTCCGCGGTTGCGAGCGGGTCCGTCACATCGAAGAGCCGGAGCTGGTCCGAACCGAAGTTCCCGACCTCGAACTGCACCGCGCCGGTCTCGCCGGCGTTCGTGAAGCCCAGCCTCCCGCCGCGCGCCGTGAACTCCCTGTCGTAGCCGAACTCGAACCAATCGAGGTTGGCGCCGGAGCCCCCGCTGCCCGTCGCGCGGAGCGTGTGATCCCCGTCCGTGAAGTACGAGGTGGGAATCGGGCCGCTCTCATAGATGTCCTCGTCCATGGTCGCGCTGGTGCCGCTGAACGAGAACTGGCCGACGTAGTTGTCCTCGGTAGCGCCGTAGGCAATGTGAAAGTCGATGTCGTGCAAGCCGGTGGTCATGCCCTGGTATCTCGCCCGCATCCGGGCGTCGCCGGCGGCGTAGACGTCGTACAGCACGAACGGGAGCGTGTGGTCGTCGCCGGAGTACCAGTACCTCGTCCAGTGGTAGAGATCCAGATCGTCGTAGTCGGGCGCCACATCGAAGTAGACGTCCTCCTCGAACCTCACCGTGTCCCGAAAGCTCGGCGGCGCCTCGAGGCCGATCTCGTCCAGCCACGCGGGCCTCGTGTCCACGCGGACGGCAAGCTCCGCGTCGTGGGCGAACCAGTAGGCGTTCTCGGAACCGTAGCGGTCCTCGTATCCGACGGGCATGTGCTGCTGCTCGAAGCTGAGTGCGTGGAAGAGAACGTAGTCCGCGTCGTCGAAGATCCCGTCCTCATCCGCGTCGACGACGGCTATGGCAAGCGGCGTCTCGACGAACGGGTCGGGCTCGGCGGCGGCGTAGGAGCGCTGGTAGACCGCGACCTCATCGACCGGAACGGTCGCGCCCAGTCCCTCCGCCGAAAGCTCCGCGAAGTCGAGACGATGCATCCCGGACTCCGTGGTCAGGATCCTGTACGCTTCGTGGTCCTGCCTGACCCTCATCGCCGCGCGCCCCGGTTCGCTCCGCGCCCGCCACTTCGCCGCCTGCCGGTGGTTCAGGACGGTCCTCGCGTAGGTCCTCTCCCACTCGGGCGCAGGCCCGACCGCGTCCGTGAGGCCCGAAGGGCGCTTCGTTTCGACGATGGAAATCCGGACGATGACCCTCCGATGAAGCGTTAGCGCGCCCGTCCGCGCGGAGTACTGGAAAGGATTGAGAACGACACGTGCGACCCGCTGGTGTCGGAGCGTGCCCTGAGCGCCGAGCTCCGCGACAGCCGCGGGGTACGTTCCTCCGCGGCTGTAGTACTCCTCATCGATGGTGAACCGCTGGACCGGGGTGGCGAAGTCACCGTCCCCGAGTATCTCCTCCACCGGCGACGGCTCGACACGATGCGACCCCAGGTTCTCCGTCTCGACCGAGACGACCTCCAGATCGAGCCGGGCGCCGAAGGGTATTCCTATGAGGACGGCCTTCCTGGGAAGCGACGGCAGCCCGGCGGCGTCGGTGTGGTCGTACCGCGGCGCACCAACACGTACATAGGACTCGCCACCGATCTCTATCTCCTCGAGGGAGAAGTCATCGGTGGCGAGTTCTATCAGTATTTCGTTGTCCTCGGAGTCGAGTACGCGCGCCTCGTTCACTGAAGCGGCGGGAACCGCCGTGAGAGCGATAACCGCTACGGCCGCCCAGGCTGTCTTGTGGAGCATCGTTTTGAACCCCCCGTCAACACGCCTTCCTCGCCATCCACGTCGGGTTCGCAAGCTCGTCTGAGCGACGGCGCAGTGTGCGCGCTCTCTCGCGCCTAGTGAGTGATCTGCGGCAGGTACACCGCGAAGTCGAAGTCCTCGCTGTTCTCGTCGTCGTGGCAGCGCAGACACGTCGCGACCGTTACCTTCCCGTAGGAACCGTCCCGGGCGTGGTCCGTGGCCTTCCCGTGACACACCTCGCACTGGACGTTCCTCAGGTTGCTCTGCACCCTGGCGGAGCCGTCGAGCGGAAGGTCGATGGAGCAGGTCGTGTGACATCTCAGACACTCGGGATTGCTGGACTGGTTCCCACGCTCGAGCGTCGCGAACGCCTTCGCGTGAGCGGTTTCGGTCCACTGGTCCATCTGAGGCTGGTGACATCTCTGGCACGTCGCCCCCACACCGAGGCACTCCTCTGTGTACGGAGAGGCCGCCTGGGCAGCGTCAGCGGCGGGCTTCCTCGCGGCCGCCCGGCGCTTGTTCGCATCCTCTATGGCCACCCTGTGCTCTTTCAGAAGGAGCGCCACCGCCGCATCCGACGGGACCTTGTCTCCAAGGTCGAACGTGTGGCCCGAGTACCCGAGGTAGACGTTCTCCTCGTCGAACTGAAGGCGGTAGTCGGACATGCGCTGACCCTTGTATCCGGGCTGTATCATGACCGTACTGCCGACCTCGAAAGACTTCGCCGAATACTGAGCAACGACCCCGATCAACATGAAATCGATGCCGGGCATCTCCTCCGCCAGGAGCTTCGACTGCGCCAGTCCCAACTGGCTCAGGAGAATGACGTAGTCCGCCTTCTCGTGGAGCTCTTCCACGACTGCCCGGAGGGTCTCCATGGGCTCACCGATGGTCACGCCGAGCTGCTCGACCGTGTTGTGAGTCCTGATGTCCGCCTCGGGATCGAGCACTCCAGTGATACCGAACTTCACGCCGCCGCGCTCCACGATCATGTAGGGTTCGACGAAGAGCTCGCCGGTCAATTCATCGTAGACGTTGGCCGACACGACCGGCAGGCCGTGGTCCGCGATCAGTCGCTTCAGGTACTCGCCGCCCCTGAAGAGGTCGAAAGCTCCAATGGTCGTCGCCACACACCCCGACTCCATCATGCCCTTCGCGTTCATCGCGTCGACAAGCTCGGATTCATACGACCTGCGCGTGACGAAGCTGCCTCCGTCCAGATGGAGTATGTATGGGGTTTCCTGCGCTGTCTGGTTGATGTAGCCGGCCCTCCGGACCAGCCCGCCTTTCTGGCCCCCGTGTCACCCACACGGCTCAAGTTCGCCGCGAGTGTCCGAGACCGCGAGAATGGCGATCTCGATCGGTCCGTCAGGCCGCTCGGCTCGCTGGACTACAGCGCAGCCTGCGGCGAGCATGACCAGCAGTACCACGAGGAGAAGATTTCTGGTGAGAAACACGGCTGCCTCCTGAAGCCTCCACAGCTGGATGAGGGAGTTCGTAACTCGATTTGCGTACAGATGTTATAACATAACATGGTCCTCACCCAAGCGCAAGACAGCTATCTCCCGGGGCATTGCGCGGTCTCCCGCCGGAAACGATGGGACCCCGCGGATTGCCACGGGGTCCCGTTGAGCATCTTCTTCGTAACCGCTTTTGCGAACTATCTGTACAGGGCCTTGATGCCGCCCCACGTCGCGTCCTCGACCGGGGTGTCGCAGGGGCAGTTCTCGCCCTCGGGGCACACCGCACCACCGACCGAACCGTGACCCTCCACGCAGTAGTAGTCCTCCACACCAGGACTCTGGCAGTCGACAACCCAGCGCGGGTACTGCGCGTGGTCCACGATCTCGATGCAGCACTCGCCGCCCAGGTAGAAGTACGAGCCGTACCCGACAATCACGGGGTCCATCGGCATGCAGTCGGTCGACGCGATCGTGGCACCGACGCCATCAAAGGGGTCACCAATCATGAGCCCGCCCGGAAGCAGGTTCACGAATGCCTGCGTACCCATCACGCCTTCGCAGTCGACCATTACGTTGTTCAGACCGAACGAGATCACCGTCATGCCACCCTCGACGCAGCCGAGGCACAGATAGGCGTTGACCGTCGTGTACGGAGTCGGCATGACCGCGTTCTGAGTCTCGTCACCAGCCGGGTCGAACGAAATGTACGCGTAGACCTGAGGGTTGTTCCCGGCGTGAGCCGCAACCGCGAACACCAAGACCAGACACACAGCAAGAAACTGTTTCATTTTTCGTACCTCCGTACCTTAGAGATGACTCTCTGATCGAAAGATGATTCTCCCGCACCAATCGCGGCTTGCACCGCCACTCTCGCACAGGTTCCGGCTATCACCTCCCTCGTCAGAATTGAGACAGCGCGGGTTGCCCCACAAGTCCCGCCCGGTCCCGAGGCCGGGCCATTGTCAGATGCAGCCACCAACTACCAGTTCACTGCTCACGCGAGCTCCTGCAGAAGACCACACAAGAGCCCATTCACCACTTCATAATCATTGTACTATATCAAGCGGCAAAGTTCAAGCATGTTCCGCTCGCCGAGACAGTTCCTCTCTGGCGAATGAAGGAGATGAGGGGACGCGGGCGCGAACACAATGACTGTCCCCTCACTAACAGGGAATCCGCTCAGCAACGCACCGCGAAGGAGCGGCGGGACTCAAGAGCCCGCCGCTCCAGCGACATAAATCCCTGTTGCTGTCCGGCTCAGATTACCTGTACAGGGCCTTGATGCCGCCCCACGTCGCGTCCTCGACCGGGCTGCCGCAGGGACAAACCTCGCCATCGGGGCACTGCGCACCACCGACTGAACCGTGGCCGGCAAGACAGTAGTAGTCCTCCACACCAGGATCCTGACAGTCGACGACCCAGCGCGGGTACTGCGCGTGGTCCACGATCTGGATGCAGCACTCGCCACCCAGGTAGAAGTACGACCCATAGCCGACGATCACGGGGTCCATCATCATGCACTCGGTCGAAGCGATCGTTATGCCGACGCCGTCAAAGGCATCACCGATACCCAGCCCGCCAGGAAGCAGGTTCACGAACGCCTGCGTACCTATCACGTCAGGGCAGTCGACCAGTACGTTGTTCAGACCGAACGACATCACCGTCATGCCGCCCTCGACACAGCCGAGGCAGACATAAGCCTCGACCGTCGTGTACGCAGCAGGCATGACCGCGTTCTGAAGTTCGTCACCAGCCGGGTCGAACGAAATGTACGCGTAGACCTGAGGGCTGTTACCGGCGAAAGCCGTGACCGCGAACACCAGAACCAGACACATAGCAAGAAGCTGCTTCATCTCTCTCACCTCCATGCTTGAGACTGTTTTCCCACACCAACAGCCAGCTGCCTCGCCGCTGAGATGACCAGACAGTCAGACAGGGCGTTCCATCTCCTCTGCCATCACAGTTATTATACTACATCAAGTAACGACGTTCAAGGGCTTTCCGCCGTAACCGACGCCCGACTGTTTTCGTGCAAGGGATGTGCCCGCAGCTGCTCAGGATGGGGTTGGCGCAAGGCTACCAAAGAGCGGCGGGGCACGAGGCCCCGCCGCTCCAGTATTCTACGTTCTGCTTGTACCCAGCTCAGATTACCTGTACAGGGCCTTGATGCCGCCCCACGTTGCGTCCTCGACCGGGTTGCCGCAGGGGCAAACCTCACCCTGGGGGCACTCCGCGCCACCGACCGAACCGTGGCCGGCGAGGCAGTAGAAGTCGGCCACACCAGGATCCTGGCAGTCGACAACCCCGCGCGGGTACTGCGCGTGATCCACGATCTCAATGCAGCAGGCGCCACCGAGGTAGAAGTACGTACCATAGCCCACTATCACGGGGTCCATGGTCATGCACTCGGTCGCCGCAATCGTGGCACCGACGCCATCAAAGGGGTCACCAATCATCAGCCCGCCCGGAAGCAGGTTCACGAACGCCTGCGTACCCATCACGCCAGGGCAGTCGGCCATTACGTTGTTCAGGCCGAACGAGATCACCGTCATGCCACCCTCGACGCAGCCGAGGCATAGATAGGCGTCGACCGTCGTGTACACAGCCGGCATGACCGCGTTCTGAGCCTCGTCACCAGCCGGGTCGAACGAAATGTACGCGTAGACCTGAGGGTTGTTCCCGGCCGTGGCCGTAACAGCCACCGCCGCGATAACCAGAATTGCCAGCAAAGTCTTCATGCTGCTAACTCCCTCTCTTGATGATGCCGTCAACACTCATTCCGCAATCGGTAGTGTTGGACCACTGCATCACTTCTTTCCACTCCCAGCATTGACAGTGCGCTCTATCTCAAGTTTGAGTCGGGAAATAGAACGAAAGCTTCAATGCGTGCGCATCAACCTCATCACGACGCCCGTGCAATCCAACTCACCCGCTAGTGGGTGAAGTGAGCAGCGAAACTGCCAAAGTCGATCGGGTCCACATCTCCGTCCCAGTCGAAGTCGCTGCGCTCCATCGTCGTGGTGAAGTCGCCAGCGAACTGACCGAAGTCGATCGGGTCCACATCACCGTCGTCGTCGTAGTCGTAGGTGTTGCACCACAGCAGATCGCTGTCGGTGAGGACGACCGTGTAGATCTGGACGTCGATCGTGAGCGAACCGTAGGGCACAGTACCCGTGCCCATGGCCTCGAACCTGATGTTACCGCTGACGTCAGTCTCGGCGTCGACGGCGTTGATCGAGACGTTGCCGCTCCCGGTGCCCGTGACCGTGAAGAAGAAGCTGCCCGACGGAATCCCCTGGATCGGGGTCAGGTCGGCGCGAAGCGCGGTCACCGTGATGTACTGGTACGCCGATGCATCGCCGGCCGGGCAAGTTGTGAGCCCCTTGCCACCGTTGCTCATCGTCACGTACGAGTCGTCCGCGCTAGGAATACCAGCTCCAGCGACAGTTGCCATGGCCAAAACCAGGCAACCCGCCAGAACGCCCGTCAGTGTTCTTGACATTTCTATACCTCCTCCGTACCACCAAACGCGCTGGGATTGCACGCACTTCAGGGCCTATCCGTGACAGACCCACAAGAGAACATCTGAGGCGTTATCTACCTCCTTTCGAGATAGTCCTGCCCACGGTTGATAACGTCAGTTACCACCTCAACACTACAGACAATCTTAACACAGCTTGGACTTCTTTGCAAGCACATTCTGGAGAGCCCTCTGAGGCCTTCTCCGTACCTCGCCGCCTCACAGACCCCGGAATCCATGGCCAGACGGCCCGTGCTGCCGAACTACACGCCGGCGGACCGCGCAGCGGATTCTCTCCGATCCCCCGTCGGCACCGTAATGAACACGCACAGCAGCCCTGGAGCTGCAAGAACCGCGCCCACGGGCCTCCCGCAGGGGACAAACCGGGCCCACCCGGGGGCGGGCCCGATCTCTCATCCGGTAGGGATATCATACCACAGCTGAGGCACAGATGCAATGACCGATTGCGCAGTGGCACCCAACTCGGCAAGAAACCACACTAGAGAACGGCGGGCCCGCCTCGTCGAGCGGACCCGCCACACTACAGCTGATGCTCTGCGTGCGTCTTAGCGATACAGTGCTTTGATCAAAGTCCAGGTCGCATCCTCGACCGGCGTGTTCGCTTCACAGCCGACGTCGCCCGCCGGGGGCGTCGCACCACCGACACCACCGTTGAGCCACACGCAGTAGAGGTTGACCACACCCGGAGTCTGGCAGTCCACGACCCAGCGTGCATATTCGGCATACCCGTGGTCGAGAATCTCTATCTGGCATTCCCCGCCAAGGTAGAAGTACTCAGCGTAACCGACGAGGACGATGTCGTAAAACCCCGGCATGCACTCGCTGGACGCGAGGGTCACGCCGTCGGTCCCACTCCCCGGATTACCCGGGTCCCCGAACGCATTGCCGATGGCCAGGCCGCCGGGCAGCAGGTTCACGAAGGCCTGAGTGGCCATCACGCCCGGGCAGTCGCTCACCGCATCGTTGAGCCTGAACGAGATGACCGTCATGCCGGTCGCGAAGCCGGTCAGGCCGACGTAAGCACGGATGGTTGTGAACGCCGCCGGGCTGAACTCATTGACGACCGTGGCGTTATCGGTCGGCAGCACCGGCGGATCGGCGTCGTCCGTCAGGTGTATGAATATCTTGATGTCGGGGTTGTTGCCGTCCTGCGCGAACGCGGGCATGCACAGAGCCGCGAGTGCAAGCGCTACCAGAACATACTTCATCTCCGTTCTCCCTTCGTTGGTACCAGCCTCAAGATCTGTGGCGCAAGATTGCTGTTCGCACTCAGCATTGTCAGTAGGACGGTCTTCGCCTCACCTCCTTCGCGCATCCCGCTTCGGCGCCCTCATCCTCAAGTTCCCTGTCCGGTCGATCTTCTTGGTTGTGGTGGGCGAAACAGGACTCGAACCTGTGACCCCCTGCGTGTAAGGCAGGTGCTCTAACCAGCTGAGCTATTCGCCCGTGTTTCGCCGGTCTCCTGCGAGGGCCGTTCGCGTCTCTTC
>DAOWCM010000207.1 GCA_030639555.1 Candidatus Eiseniibacteriota bacterium
GGGCAATCCCAACGCCTGGCTCAAGGGCAACTACCTCGTCAGGAAGCTGTTCCTGGACGTCGTGGATTGAGCGGAGTACAGTGATCTCAAACGGAGGGCCCGGGCCTCGCGGCGCGGGCTCTCCCGGAAGGAGCCCCCGGGGTCTCTGCCGGGGGCTCGTCCTTGATAGCGGGGGCCTGCTTCGAACCTGCGCCCTTTGGGCCACGGGCGCGAAGGGGCAAGGCAGTTTCCGGTTGATTGGCGGAGCATGTTCCATCATGCTGTGTGCGAGGTCTTCTCGGGGCGATTGCCACAGAGGCGGCGAGGGAGATGCCCTGAGGCGTTGTGGATGGAGCGGATGTCAGCGGGGTGACCTTCACCAAGGAGGTGCGAGTGTTCAGCGACGTCTCCGAGAAGCAGATCACAGGAGCGATCCTGGATGAGTTCACGGAGAGCCTTCGAGACTGCCTCGAGACAGATGTTGTCATCGTGGGCGGAGGGCCGAGCGGGCTCGTAGCCGGTAAAGTTCTGGCAGAGGGCGGCCGGAAGGTGCTCGTCATCGAGGCGAACAACTACCTCGGTGGGGGCTTCTGGATCGGCGGCTTCCTGATGAACACCATCACAGTCAGGGACCCGGGCCAGCGGATGCTGGACGATATCGGCGTGCCCTACAGGGAGAAGGAACCCGGGCTCTACGTGACTTCCGGTCCGCACGCCTGCTCGAAGCTGGTCGCGGCCGCCTGCGACGCGGGC
The DNA here is from genome assembly GCA_030639555.1 of Candidatus Eiseniibacteriota bacterium. GTDB lineage: Bacteria > Joyebacterota > Joyebacteria > Joyebacterales > Joyebacteraceae > JALGZG01. The sequence continues at coordinate 733 of DAOWCM010000207.1, forward strand.
GTCCGGATCCTCAACATGGCCAAGGTGGATGATGTAGTGCTGCGCGAGGGCAATCGAGTCGGCGGCGTCGTTGTCAACTGGACTCCGGTCTCCGCCCTGCCGCGAGCGATCACGTGTGTGGATCCGATCGCGCTCGAATCTACGGTCGTCATCGACGCCACGGGACACGACGCTGTTGTGGCGCGCTGTCTGGAGCGGCGAGGGCTGATGAAGATTGAGGGCTACGGGGCGATGTGGGTCAGCCAGTCCGAGGATGCCGTGGTCGAGAAGACTGGGGAAATCCACCCGGGGCTTATTGCCACGGGGATGGCCGTATCGACCGTGTACGGCATTCCGCGAATGGGGCCGACTTTCGGTGCCATGCTCCTCTCGGGAGAGAAGGCTGGTCGGATCGCGCTGGAGGCGACCGCGCCAGTGAAGGAAGCGGTGACGGTGTAGCGACTAGGTCACGCATGCACCCCGGGCCTCGCCGTCCGGGCCACAGCACTGAACGAACCCCCGGGGCAATCGCCTCGGGGGTTCTCGTCTTGCAGCGAGGCCCACTGCAAGGCCATTCAAGACATGTTCGGCGCTCACTTCCGGCAACGCGTCCCAGGAGAACCTATCTGAGCAGCACGGCGCGTCTCCTCATCGACTCGCCGCCGATGTCCACTCTGAAGAAGTACACGCCGGAGGCTGCGGGGCGACCGCTGTCGTCGCGCCCGTTCCACACGAGCGTCCTGGGCCCTGCCTCCTGATACTCCGCATCGACCAGGGTGCGCACGAGCCTGCCGGACACGTCGAAGACGCGCACTCCGACCATCCCGGCGCTCGGGAGCTCGTAGGAGAGCGCGGTCCTGTGGCCGAATGGATTCGGGGTCGCCGGGTGGACGGCAACGACGGATTCCCCGCCGTCCTCGAGACCGGTCGCCGGAGGGCAGCCCTGGCCGTGCGCGCCGATTAGCACGCCGCAGCTGTTGTACGGTGGGAGGCAAGGAGAATCCCCGGCGAGTGTGAAGTCGCCGTTGATCGCGTCGCAGAACAGAGGATCGAGGGTGAAGTTCCCGTTGATCCCTCCGAGGGGAGCGATCACGCCAACCCAGTCGCCTCCCGCGTTCCCGTAGATGTCAGTGCACGTGATGACCGGTGGAGTGTAGCCCCACTGCCCGATTGCTTCGCCGCTCGTGCTGTAAGCGATGATCGAAGCATCGAGATCGAGGGACGACGTGTAGTCAAGGTAGATGCCGCCGCCGGCGCTGCTCGCGTCGTTCCCGCAGAAGGTCGCGTTGCTGATCTTGACTGCGCTCCCCGCAACGTCGAGGCCGCCTCCCGTGGCGGCCGAGTTCCGCGCGAACGTCGCGTACGAGATCGTCGGCAGGTTGGCCGCGTTGCAGGCCATCCCCCCTCCGCCCGTGGCGGCCGTGTTGTCCAGGAAGGTAGCGTTCGTCAATGTCAATGTGCCGTCCGGGCTCGTCTCGTCCAGCAGCCCGCCGCCCCGGCCGGACGCGGCCGTGTTCTCGGTGAACGTGACGTCCGACAGCGTGCACGGGCGGCACGTCTCGAGGTGGACCCCGCCGCCCTTGGGCGCCCAGTTGTCGTGGAAGACAACGCCGCCCGTGACGGTCGTGCACCCGCCGACGTGCATCCCGCCGCCGCTCGTGGCGGCCGAGTTCCCGGTGAAGGTCACGTCGTTCATGCTTACCCTCTGGCCGCCGTATCCCTCTACCGACAGGGCCCCGCCCCAGCTGTCCGTCGTCCAGTTCATCTTGAACCGCACGTTGTCCAGAGTGGGGGAAGACGCCCCCAGCACCACCATGGCGCCACCGCCGTGCGCCGTGGCGTCGACGAGCACGCAGCCTCGGAACTCGACGTTCGTCAGAGTCGGAGAGGAGTTGAGGCAGCCAAGACCGCCCCCACCGTAGGCGTCGACAGCGCGGACCTGGCAGACGATGATGTCGAGGTTCTCGAGCTGGGGAGACGAGTTCGAACACGAGATGCCCCCGCCGTAGCTCATGCTGCTGGTCACGTAGCCGCCCGCTATAGTGAACCCGATGATGGCCGTGTTCTCGTCGCAGTCGACACACTCGATGACCCGGCTCATGTTCTGGGCGTCGATCATCGCGCAGTTGTACTGGCCGGTCTCACTCATCAGCGTTACGCCGGACTTCATCTGGATGTTGCCCTCGTAGTAGACGCCGCACTCGACGAGGACCGTGTCGCCGGCGGTTGCGAAGACCATGGCGTCCATGATCAGCGGGTAGTCGTCGGGGACATGAATGGTGGTGGCTGAGACGGGAAACGCCGCAAGCACGGTCCACAGAATCGCAGAGATGATCACGCGGCACATGGTAGTCTCCCTTGCTGGAAGTCTGGAGGGATGCTCGGAGCGTGAGTGTGAATGACAATCACGATATCACGCTCACTCCCATATGTCAAGAGCCGGAGGTCGTTCCGCCGGCGTCCCAGAGCACCAGAGCCAGTGCGCTGCCGCTCGCCCCCGAGACGCGATCGGGCCGAGGACACTCGAGTGGGGACAGAGAAGCCCGGGTCCGCGGACCCGGGCTTCTCTGTGATTCGATAGCGGGGGCTGGGTCTGTAACCATTGCCAATACCTGGTTGGTGACCCACCTTTGCCAGTCTGATGGCAAGTCAGAAACACCTTGCCTTGGCACTTCCTCTGAGGGAGACTCTCCAATCGAGTGTGAACACAGGAGGCGTGTGCAGTTGAGAGGAGGTGCGACGGTGAGAGCTCGTGGTTGTGCCCTGGTCATTGTGTGTTGCCTGCTGGTGCTCGTTTCTTGCGGCACGAACCCCTCGGGGGTCTCGGGCCTTGCTCCGATCACGGACTTGCGGGTCGTAGAGACGGCACTCGACTCGATAACCTTGGCGTGGACTGCTCCAGCAGCCCAGGGAGACGATTTCTCCTACGATGCTCGCTACCTCGCGGCTTCGGAGATGGGAGGATTGGAGGAGATAACCGAGGAGCTTTGGGCCATTGCCGATACGGTGGCAGGGGAGCCGCCGGTCTCCGAAGCCGGGACCGACGAGTCGCTTGTAATCGGAGGGCTGCCAACGGACTTCGAGTGCTTCGTGGCGATTCGGACCGTGAGGGGGGCCGATGGCGCGACGTCGAATATCTCTAACACCGTGAATGCGACAACTGATGCGCTCAGCTGGGAGTGCCGTGCCCCGTCCCTGGGGATTCCCGACAACGTTCCTGCGGGCGTCTACGACGTCATAACATTCCCGAATCAACTCGAGATAAGCGGGATCCAGGTATACGTGAACATCACGCACACGTACATCTGGGATCTGATCGTTGAGGTGACGTCACCGGGGGGGACGACCGTCCGCCTCCACAACAGATCGGGCGGGTCCGCCGACGACATCATCGGCACGTACGGTCTCGATCTCCCGGTGGACGGTCCCGGTTCGCTCGACGACTTCATCGGTGAGCTCAGTCAGGGCGACTGGACCCTGTGGGTGAGCGACAACTGGGGCGCCGACGTCGGCACGCTCAACGAGTGGTGTGTCGGAGTATGGGGCAGCGCGCCCTGAGCCTTCCCAAGCTCCTCGAGCACGCGAACAGCCCGAGCCTCTCGGCCCGGGCTGTTCTTCTTTGGTAGCGGGGGCCTGCTA
>DAOWCM010000304.1 GCA_030639555.1 Candidatus Eiseniibacteriota bacterium
AGTCGGAGGAAGAGCGTTTCCACGAGACACTGACGCAGGGGAGCGCAGTGTTTGAGGGTATGATCGAATCGCTCGGGAAGAGCGGCTCGGAAGTAGTGCCCGGAGACGTCGCGTTCAGCCTCTACGACACGTACGGCTTCCCGCTGGACCTGACGGGAGAGATGGCGACGGAGCGCGGCTTCACCGTCGACCAGGAGGGGTTCCGGGCCGCGATGGAGGAGCAGAAGGAGCGCGGGCGCGCTTCCTCGTTACGCGGCGCACGCATCCTCGGCGCCGGGGCCTGGGAGGGACAGCGCGCACAGACCACGTTCGTCGGGCACGAACTCCCGTGCGCGTGCGGGGACGGGTCGGAGTGCGAGACGACCGAGACGCTTCTGTCCGACCCGGTCGCCACGGTCGTCGCGGAAGCCAGGCGTACAAGCGACGATGGAGTGGAGTTCACACTGACCGAGAGCCCGTTCTACGCCGAGTCGGGAGGGCAGGTCGCCGATACCGGGACTCTCACTGTCGGCGACGCTGTTATCGACGTGGTGAACGTGCTGAGCCGAGGCGAGCGCTATGCTCACGTCGCGAGCGACCCTGACCGAGTGGTGTCGCCCGGGGCGCGAGGCGGGGCCCGTGTCGACGTCGCGCGGCGGCGCCGGATAGAGAAGAACCACACGGCGACCCACCTGCTTCAGGCGGCGCTGCAGGGCGAGCTGGGCGACCACGTGCACCAGTCCGGTTCGTGGGTGGGTGCGGACAGGCTGAGATTCGACTTCACGCACTTCGCCGAGCTCTCGGGGCGGGAGATGGCGGCTATCGAGGACCGCGTGAACGCGTGGGTCCGCGCCGACGTCCCGGTCACCCCGGAGAGCATGACGCTCGAGGCTGCTCTCGAGAGAGGAGCCATGGCGCTCTTCGGCGAGAAGTATGGGTCCGAAGTCCGGGTCATCTGCATCGGGTGCAATGAATCTGAGGTCAGCCTCGAACTGTGCGGCGGCACTCACGTGGAGCGCACGGGCGAGATAGGCGCCTTCGCGATAGTCAGTGAGTCGAGCGTGGCCGCCGGCGTCAGAAGGATCGAGGCGGTGACGGGCAGAACGGCGTCCGCACGCGCCCGCCACGACGCGGAACTGGTCCGGGAGTTCGCGATGGTGCTGAAGGCGGCGCCGTCCGAGCTGCTCACGAAGGCCAGGGAACTGGCGGCCGAGACGTCGAAGCTCCGGAAGGCCATCGATAAGGAGAAGCAGAGGGCGGCGGGAGGGTCGATAGACTCGCTCATCGACGGGGCCCGCGAGGTCGCCGGCGTGCGGCTGCTGTCCGCCCGAACCGACGCACCGGACATCAAGACGCTTCGCGGCCAGGCCGACCGGCTGCGCGACAGGCTGGGAAGCGGCGCCGGGTTGCTGGCTGCCGTCACCGAGGGCCGGGTCATTCTCATAGCGGTGGTCACGGACGACCTGGTCAAGCAGGGCACGCTCAAGGCGGGAGACATCGTCCGGGAGGCCGCGGCCGTCATGGGGGGCCGCGGTGGAGGGAAACCGCACCTTGCGCAGGCGGGCGGGGGAGACCCGGCGAAGCTCGAGCAGGCTCTGGAGGAATTCTACCAGATCGCGGAGCGGCTCATAGGCAGCTGATGAGGCACAGGCGAACGGGAAGCGAACGGAAGGGCGCGAAATGCTACTGACCGGCAGAACACTCGCCTGGCTGGAGGAGCGCATAGGGATCCTGGGCGCACTCTATCTGGTGCTCCTCGACCCGGACAGGTTCGAGCCCCCGGAGAACGTGAGATTGGCCGAGCTGGCCGTGGGGGCGGGAGCCGACGCGCTGCTCCTGGGAGGCAGCCTGTCGCTGAAGGGACGGTGCGACGAGACGGTGCGCGCTGTCAAGGGCGCAGTCGATGTGCCCGTCATCATCTTCCCGGGCGATGTGGGATTCGTGTCTGAGGCGGCCGACGCGATCCTGTTTCTGTCTCTCGTCAGCGGGCGCAACCCGCAGTTTCTCATCGGGGAACACGTCCGGGCAGCTCCCGTTCTGAAGGAGACCGGACTCGAACCGATACCAACGGCCTACATGCTCGTGGACGGGGGCGCGACGACGTCCGTCGAGTTCATGAGCTCGACGAGACCTATCCCTCGAGACAAGCCGGACATAGCGATGGCGCACGCGCTCGCGGCCCAGTATCTAGGGCTACGGCTCGCTTTCTTCGACGCGGGCAGCGGCGCCGCCGAGCACGTTCCCGAGGAAATGGTGCGCGCGGTGTCGGGCTACATCGATCTGCCGATCATGGTCGGCGGCGGAATCCGGGAGCCCGCGGCGGCGGGGCGGCTGGTGGAGGCGGGTGCCAGCGTCGTCATCACGGGCGACGTCGTGGAGAAGACCGGTGACCCTGGACTTGTGAAGGCAATTGCTGCGGCGGTGCACGGGCGTTAGCGGCTCGTGAGGGCGGTGGCGATGGCGCCCTGGCTTCCGCCTCAGCAGACACTCGAAAGGCAGGTGGTCCGCATCAAGGCTCTCGTCCTGTCCGGCGGCAGGGGTACGCGGCTGAGGCCGATCACACACACGAGCGCGAAGCAGCTCGTGCCGATAGCGAACAAGCCCATTCTCTTCTACGGGCTCGAGGCGATCAGGGAGGCCGGCATCGTCGACGTCGGTATCATCGTTGGGGAAACGGCGAAGGAGATAGAGTCGGCAGTCGGCGACGGCTCATCGTTCGGACTCAAGGTCTCGTTCATCCGCCAGGAGGCTCCGCTCGGACTGGCCCACGCCGTCAAGATAGCTGCTGACTACATAGGCAAAGAACCGTTTGTGATGTACCTCGGTGACAACCTGATCATGGGCGGCATCACGGACTTCGTGGCCGAGTTTCAGAAGAACAAGCCGAACGCGCAGATCCTGCTGGCACGCGTCGACAATCCGAGCGAATTCGGCGTGGCCGAGCTGGCCGGTGGAAGCGTGGTGCGCCTGGAGGAGAAACCTGAGAAACCGCGCTCCAACCTCGCGCTGGTCGGTGTGTACATGTTCGACGCTGAAATCTTCGCGGCCGTCGACAGCATCAAGCCGTCGGGGCGCAACGAACTCGAGATCACAGACGCGATCCAGAGACTGATAGACACGGGCAAAGAGGTGAGGGCGCACGAGGTCACCGGCTGGTGGAAGGACACGGGGAAGCTCGACGACATCCTCGAGGCCAACAGGATGATTCTCGAGACGATCAGTCGCGACATCGCGGGCAGTGTGGACAGCGCCTCGCGCGTCGACGGGAACGTGGTGATCGCCGAGGGAGCTGAGGTGCAGGGCAGCGTA
>DAOWCM010000305.1 GCA_030639555.1 Candidatus Eiseniibacteriota bacterium
GGAAATCAATCAGGCTCTGCTCGGCACGTGCACGAACGGCAGGCTGTCGGACCTGCGCGCGGCCGCGGCCATCCTGGACGGCAAGACAGTCAGCCCGAAGGTGCGGCTGCTCGTCCTGCCCGCGTCGCGCGAGGTGCTCGAGGCCGCGCTGGCCGACGGGACCATCGCGAAGCTGGTCAGGGCCGGCGGCGTACTGCTTCCGACCGGTTGCGGTCCGTGCCTGGGCGCGCACCAGGGCGTGCTCGCGCCGGGCGAGAGGTGTCTCTCTACCGCCAACCGGAACTTCAAGGGGCGCATGGGCTGCAAGGACGCGGAGACCGTCCTGGCGAGTCCGGAGACCGTAGCGGCGTCCGCGATCAGTGGAGTTATCACCGACCCGAGGAAGGTCGCGTAGCAGCGACCTCTTGTCGCGTGCCGGCGGCAGGCGTTGCCCGGCCGCGGCCGATGCGGCCAAGGAGGTGTCAGTTGAAGGTCTGGAAGTACGGTGACGACATCAACACCGACATGCTCTTCCCGGGGAAGTACACGTACACGTGCGCGACCGCGGAGGAGGTTAAGCCGCACCTGCTCGAGGATCTCGATTCCGAGTTCGCGGGCGGGGTGTCGGCGGGCGACATACTGATGGCCGGAAAGAACTTCGGGTGCGGAAGCTCGAGGGAGCAGCCGGTGCTAGGACTCAAGGCCGTCGGCATTTCGGCGGTCGTGGCGAAGAGCTTCGCGAGGATATTCTACCGCGCGGCCATCAATCAGGGCCTCGTGCTCATCGAGGCGCCGGACGCCGTCGAGGCATACAAGGACGGCGACGATGTCGCGCTCGACGTAGAGGGTGGGAGCATGACCGTCGGCGGAAAGGCGTTCACGTTCCCGGCGCTGCCGCCGGAAATCCTGGCGATACGCGACGCGGGGGGACTGCTCAACTACGCCCGGGCGAAGCTCGAGGCCGGAAGGAAGTAGCCAGAGCGCGCGAGCGGCGCCCGACCGGGCGGCCGGCGCGCTCTGGGCACGCGACCGGGCACCGGCGCGCTCCCGGTGCAGCCGATTTCACACAAGACGCGAGGACACGACATGCCGACCAGAGACGAAGTGCGGGGGATCCTCCCCGAGCTGGAGCTGATCAAGGACGAGGCACTTCGAGAGAAGACGATCGACGTCTGGATCGACGCGATGGAAACAGGCGGCTGGGAAGTCAAGGACATGCCCGACATACCGTTCACTCTTCTTATAGAGGACACCGACCTGAGCCTGCTGGATCACACGAGGGTCGTCACGCAGACGGCCATCGCGATCGCCGACACGATGTCCGGCTACTATCGCGACCTGATGCCCATCAACCGCGACTACCTCATCTCGGGTGGGCTGCTCCATGACGTGGGCAAGCTCGTGGAGTACGAGCGCAAGGGCGGCAAGGTCGTGAAAAGTGAGGTCGGCAAAGACCTCAGGCACCCGTTCTCCGGCACGGCGCTCGCGTACAAGCACGACATTCCCACGATGATCTGTCACCTCATTGCGATGCACGCGAAAGAGGGAGAGGGCGGCCGCCGGAACCCGGAGGCCTGGATCATCCACTACGCGGACTTCGTGAACTTCAGGTCGCTGCAGACGTTGTAGGACTTCCGAAGCGCCCTCGCAAGAGGGCGCTTCCTCTTATACTCGAGGTCGCCTGCATGCTTCGCAGAGGGCATCCAGAGACGTCCCGTCGGCTTCAATCCGCCGGCATCGCGCACCAGCGCCCCGGGGCGGCGGCGCGAGCAGTGCTGTGCTCGGCGCTCTGCGTGGTGCTGGCGTGCACGGCTGCGGACGCGGCAACCCTGACCACGGATCCCTCGGACCTGCCGTTCCAGTTCGTGGAGCTCTGCCCAAGGGGCAGGCGGGCGCTCGAGGAGGGCATCGTCGACCTGGACGGGGACGGCGTGGATGAGATAGTCACCGCGCGCACCTTCAACGATGGCCAGGGCTACTACATTGGCCTGAACAGGGTCGGTCCGGCCGGTTGGACCACGTTAAGACAGCTCAATTCCCCCTACATCATGCGTCTCGCCGGCATCGCCGACGTCGATTCCGGAGACACGCCCGAGATCTTCCGAATGAGGCTGGAGCCGGGCGGTGTCCTGTCGGTCGATGTCCTCAGCGTGGCGGTGCACGCGAACTCCACCGACTGCACGTCGAGAGGCTCGTTCGAGATAGACGTGAACGAGTGGCTCTGGAATGAGAAGGAGAACGTCTGGAATGGCTCGATGGCCACTCACCTTCCCATCGACGACGACGGTGACGGGCTTCACGAGTCCGTCGTGTTCTCGATAGCCGGCGGCATGAGCAAACGCCCGAGGGGCATCGGCGTAGCGGACTGGACGACCGCCGAGACGCGGTGGTTCCTTCCGGTCGGAGCCGCACCGACACAGATACTGGAGTTCGAAGACCTCACGGGCGATGGCGTCCTTGACATCGTCTTTGCGATGGGAGCTCCCTGCAACGGAGTCTACGAGGAGAACAGCGTCGACACCCTCTCCTACGTGGCTGCCGCGACGCTCGAAGGTGAGCTGCTCTGGATTAGAGAGATAGGGGGCCCGTCGAGCGAGCCCTGTTTCACCGTCGCTGACGTGGACGGCGACGGCACTGCCGAGGTACTGACGGGCCAGGTGTACGGCCGGGAAACGGTATCGGACTACCATGCGCTCGCGGTCTGGAGCGGGCGTGACGGGGAGCCGCTGGCGAACTGGAACAATGGCTACGCGGTGAACGCGGTCGCCGTCCTGCCCTCGGACGGAGGCAGCAGGATATTCGCGGCGGTGGGCGACGGCGTATTGCGGTCCTTCCGGTTCGTCCGAGGCAAGCTGGAGCTGGTCGGGGAAATGGACTGCGGGTCGCCGGTCGTATCTCTGTCGGTCGTGTCTCCTGACCCGCTCGAGTCGAAGTCGCTGCTGGCTGCCACCCACGACGGCGTCTTCGCGCTCTTCGATGTGGATCTCCGCCCGGTGGCCCTGTTCGACTCGGAGGGCTCCGGCAGGTTCGGGAGGACCGGCCGCGACATGACGTTCGCCGTTGGAGGGCGGGGCATCCTCGCGCGGACGGAAGAGGCGCTCTTCTGTCTGGGGCTCACGCGAACGCCTCTGGACCCGTGGCCGATCGTGCTGCTGGGGCTAGGCGGCCTGGTGTGCGGAGCGGCTTGCGTTCCCGGGGTCAGACGCGCCTCCCTGGCGTCTCTTCGCCGGGCGCTCATGCCGCCGTCCGACAGGGCCGACGCGGCGGACGAGCTACTGGACGGCCTGGCCACGGCC
>DAOWCM010000433.1 GCA_030639555.1 Candidatus Eiseniibacteriota bacterium
CAACAGAGCGGAACGATCAACTTCTTCGCTTTCGTGTCCAGCAGGTACCCCGTGAGAATCGCGAACACTGGGAGCAGCGGAAACAGGTAGCGCAGGTGGCGCAGCCCCGAGAACGAGTAGAGCACTGGCGGCAGCACAGCCCAGACGACCAGGAAGTCGGCCGCCGTGCTTCCGCGCCGTCGCCTGTCCATGATGAAGAAGATGAGCCCCGCGAGGGCCGGAAGTACCAGTGGTTGGTAGTGCTCCATCAGGATCAGCGGATAGGCCGTCAGCATGTCCATCAGGTTGAGCGGTTGGGCCGTCCGCGAGAAGACCATCGTCCCGTAGTGAAATGACATGAATGCGTCGCCGAAGTTGACGTACTGGTGGATCGTCCAGGACGCTCCCAGCCCCAGCCCCAGCGCGAGGCCCAGCCAGAGCCATCCGTTCCTGAGGGTCTTCCGCAGAGCCGGAACAAGCATGGCGGCCGGAACGACCACGAGTGGAAAGAGACCTAGCACACTCTTCGTCAGCACCGCGGCACCCAGCGGGATGGCGATGAGCGCGTGCAGCTTCGGTTTCTCCAGTCCCTCGATGTAGATGAGCATCGCGAGCGTCGTCCAGAACGCCAGGGGTATGTCGGTCTGACAGCGCCTCGCGTTCGTGATGAAGAGCGTGGTTAGCAGGAGGACCGCCGTCGCCACCATCGCCGTCCTGCGTCCCACCATGGCCGTCCCGATTCGGTAGGTCATGAGCAGCATGGCCACCGCCATCAGGAGGGACGGCAGCCTGGCCGCGAAGTCGTTCTTCCCGAACAGCGCGAACGAGCGGCCGAGCAACCAGAACTGCAGCGGGGGATACTGGAAGTCGGTTCTGCCCGCCCAGGTCACGGTGAAGAACGCGCCGCGCTGCCACATCTCGACACCCTTCTGGGCATAGTGGCAGTCGTCGTAGGATTTCAGGCTCATCAAGTTCATCGACGCGGAGAAGAGCAGGACCGCGATGAGCGTGATGACCCAAAGCCATCTGGACTGACAGACCGTGTCGTAGGATCTGAGCAGAGAGCCCATGAGCTATCCGTAGAGGTGCAGGCCAGGAATGTTGAACAACACAGCGTCTCTTGCTATCAGTGCAGGCGCGTCCAGCTACTTCTTCTCCTCATCATCCTCGAGCACGACCCGATAGCAGGTCTCACCTTCCTTGATCATCCCATACTCTTCACGCGCGACCTTCTCGACCGTCCATGGATCGTTCCGGAGGTCGTCGTTGTAGGTGGTGGCGTCATCGCGCGTCTGCTCAAGCGCGCTGATCTCGTCCTGAAGCGCGCTTTTCATGCCCTTCATTCTCATTATCGAGAAGAGCCCGGAATCGCCCAGGAGTATCGCCGAGACGAACCAGAAGGCAATGGTCCAGCTCAGGATCCTCAGGACCTTCGCGGGTGCGCCGCGCCCGTAGCCGTCGAAGGCCCTCCGCAGGAAGCGAGGTTCTTCCTTCTTCGCGACACGCCTTCTGTTCTCACCGGAAGATGTAGGCATGGTGTCTCCAGTCGGCACGAGTCGTACCAGCGGAGCTTCGCGCCGCGCGCGGCACGATCCCCGGCTCGCGAGCTACTCGGTTACGCCGAATATCGTCTTGCCGGCGTAGGTCGCCGTCTCGCCGAGTTCCTCTTCAATGCGGATGAGCTGATTGTACTTGCACAGGCGCTCGCTTCGCGACAGCGACCCGGTCTTGATCTGCCCCGAGTTGACCGCCACCGTGAGATCCGCGATCGTCGTGTCCTCGGTCTCGCCCGAGCGATGCGAGATGACCGTGGTCATCCTGTTCCTGTGTGCTACGTCGATGGTGTCGAGCGTCTCCGTCAGCGTCCCTATCTGATTCGGCTTGATGAGGATGGAGTTCGCTACACCCTCTTTGACGCCGCGCAGGAGTCTCTCCTGATTGGTGACGAAGATGTCGTC
>DAOWCM010000361.1 GCA_030639555.1 Candidatus Eiseniibacteriota bacterium
GTGTGGATGCCCGTCGTCGGGTCCGTGTTCGCGATAGCGATAGGTAAACAGGTCTTCGGCGGCGTGGGCTACAACCCGCTGAACCCCGCCCTTCTCGGCCGCGCTTTCCTGTTGGCCTCGTGGCCGGTCCAGATGACCACGACATGGGTGCCGGGCCGGGGTGGGACGCTCTCGGGTCTCGCTCTCAAGGGCGTCGACGTCGTCACGCAGGCGACGCCACTGGCCATCATGAGGAAGGTGACGGATATCATCGCGGACCCCAACTCGACGACGCACCAGATAGTCCAGGCGCGCGAGGTTCTCGCGGACCTCGGTTCGTCCGAGTCCATCGCGAACCTCTTCATGGGGCAGGTCGGCGGCTGCATCGGGGAGACGTCCGCGATACTGCTCCTGATCGGCGCGGCGTATCTGATGTTCAAGCACTACATCGAGTGGCGCATCCCGGGCACCTACATGGCCACGGTCGCCATCCTGACGTGGGTCTTCGGTGGGCCCTCCGGGCTCTTCACGGGGAACGCGCTCTTCCACATTCTCGCGGGCGGGCTCATCCTCGGCGCCTTCTACATGGCGACCGACATGGTGACGTCGCCCGTGTCGCCGAGGGGGATGATCATCTTCGGCGTAGGGTGCGGCGTGCTGACCAGCATCATCCGGCTCGTCGGCGGATACCCCGAGGGCGTCAGCTACTCGATTCTTCTGATGAACGTCGCGACGCCTCTCATCGACCGGCACACGCGCCCGAGGAAATTCGGGGAGGTGAAGAAGAGTGGGTAGCTACATTCGCCTGGTTGTCACACTGACGGCGATAGCCGCCGTGGCGAGCTTCGGGCTCTCCGCGGTCTACAACGCGACCCACGGAATCACGGAGGAGTACAAGCGCCTGGAGACGGAGAACGCGCGCATCGAGGTCCTCCCGAGCGAGGGAGGGGAGTACTTCGTGGAGACGGCGACCGACTCGATGCTGGACGGTCGGGAGTTCGCCTACTACACGGCGTACGCGCCCGGCGAGGTCGTCCGCGGATATACGTTCACGGCCTACGGCAAGGGCTACTCGAGCACGATAGAGACGATCGTCGGAGTCGTTCCCGACGGATCGATCTCGGGCATCAAGATCGTCGACCAGAAGGAGACGCCGGGCTTGGGCGCCAAGATCCAGGAGGTCGCGTCCAGGAACACGCTTTGGGCGGTCATCATGGGCAGGGGCGTCGACGAGGCGGGCACTCCACCGTGGTTCCAGGAGCAGTACAAGTACTTGAGGACCGACGATCTGCGCGTCGTGAAGAGCCCGGGCGCGGACGGTATCCTCGTGATAACGGGCGCGACCATCAGCTCGGAAGCGGTCACTGGGTCGGTGAAGAGTGGCCTCGCGATGTTGCTGTCCATCGTCGGTGTCGAGGGAACGTTCGACGCCGCGCGTGACGCGACGCCCGGAGGCGCCGCGGCGCGGGCGGAGGAAGCGGGAGGCGAGCGATGAGCGCCCTCAAGGAACTGACGAAGGGTCTCTACAAGGAGAATCCCGTCTTCCGGTTGGCTCTGGGGCTGTGCCCGGCGCTGGCCGTGTCGACGTCCGTCAAGAACGCGCTCGGCATGGGCGCGGCCGCGACGTTCGTTCTCCTGGGTTCCAACATCGTCATCTCGCTGCTCGGGAAGATCATCCCGGCCAAGGTCCGCATCCCGTGCTTCGTCGTGGTCATCGCGAGCTTCGTGACCATCGTCGAGCTGGTGATGGGCGCCTACCTGCCTGAGCTTTCGAAGTCGCTCGGCATATTCATTCCGCTCATCGTCGTCAACTGCATCATCCTCGGGCGCGCGGAGGCGTTCGCGTCGAAGAACGGGCTCTGGCTCTCGATCATGGACGGCATAGGCATGGGCCTGGGCTTCACGTTCGCCATTGTCCTGATCGGCGCCATCCGCGAGATCCTGGGCGACGGCAAGCTCTTCGGCTACATGGTCTTAGGTCCCGACTTCCAGCCGGTTCTCATCATGATCCTGGCGCCGGGCGCGTTCATCACGATCGGACTTCTGATGGGCTACTTCAATATTCTGGACGCGAAGGTGAAGCGCAGGGCCGAGGCGGCTCGTGCGGCCGGCGCCAACGCGAGAGGAGGACGCTGATGGATCTGGGTCAGCTTCTCGCGATCGTCATAGGCGCCATCTTCGTCTCGAACTTCGTGCTGGCGCGGTTCCTCGGGCTCTGCCCGTTCGTCGGTGTCTCGAAGGACTCGGAGTCCGCGCTCGGCATGGGCATGGCGGTCATCTTCGTGATGACGATGGCATCGCTCGTCACGTGGTTCGTCTACAACTACGTGCTGGTGCCGCTCGAGCTCACCTACCTGCGGACCATCGCGTTCATTCTGGTGATTGCGGCGTTGGTCCAGTTCGTCGAGATGGTGATCGAGAAGACGTCGCCGACCCTGCACAAGTCGCTCGGCATCTACCTGCCGCTCATCACGACCAACTGCGCGGTGCTGGGCGTGGCGGTGGTCAACGTCGACAGCTTCATGGCCACGGGGCTCTCGCGCAACGCGAGCTTCATCTACACCATCGTGCACGGCTTCGCGGCCGGGCTCGGGTTCACGCTGGCGCTCATACTGATGGCGGCGATTCGCGAGCGGCTGGATCTCATCGACGTGCCGAAGTCGATGCGCGGCA
>DAOWCM010000386.1 GCA_030639555.1 Candidatus Eiseniibacteriota bacterium
ATCTCGGACGCCGCGACGAGACCGAACGCACCATGGTCCATCCAGTGGAACGCCTCGGCGAAGCAAGTGCTCGACCAGTTGTACTTGCCCGTCAGGCAGTTTATGGAGAACACGAACGTAAGGTCATCGTTGCTGAGACCCGCGAAGTGGCTGATGGTGTAATAGGGCTCACCCCATAAGGTGTGGTTGCCGTGGTCGCGGTGCTGCAGGAGGAATGCGCCCCTGTTGATGTCCGCGTTCAGCCGCGTGGCGTTGCCGCCCCAGTCGGTCAGGTGGGAGGAGTCCTCCGGGATGTAGCCCAGACCCTCGGGACCGAAGTAGTCGATCAGCATGTAGGTGTTCGGGTTCGTCGACCAGGCGCCGCCGGGCGAGCCCGAGTAGATGGCGTACTCCCTGACCGGCGTCTTCCCGTGGACGTTCGCGAAGTAGCCGTAGACGATATCGGTGCAGATCTGGAACCACCGCTCCGTCTGCCAGCCGCAGGCCATAATGGGGTTCTCGTAGTAGTCGGGATTGGTCGGAGGATTGCGCTCGTAGTCGATGGCCTTGCGAACAAGGGTCTCTATGTTCGACGGTTTTGCCGTCATGCGGGCCATCGCGATCTCGGGCAGGTGGTCGCCGTCGATGTCGCCGTAGATGTTGTCGGAAACGCAATAGCTGTTGTAGATGGGTGACGTGACCCCAGTCGTCTGGCCGCTGGGAACGTAGTCGGCGAGGAGGAGGATCGCGACCGGAGGAGTGGGTCCGGCGTAAGCGTTGTTGATCCAGGCCTCGATCGCGCTGGCGGTCGCGCCAGTCTCGGTGAGCGTCACGACGCCTGCGTCGATGCCCTGGTTCAGACGGAACTGCGCGATGCTGTCAGCCCAGGCGGTGTAGACGGGGTCGTCCGGGCAGATGACGACGTACTCATAATCGGTGTCCCGCGTGTTGGGGGCACGGAACTGAGGCTCCGGAAGCGACGCGTAGTTCATGAGGTTCGCGGCCAGCACGGGCTCCCAGTACCGGTTCCTCAACCTGTCCTCGCCGAAGGTCCCGTTCCCGCCCTCGAAGGTCACGCGGATCTCTATGTCGGTATACGCGATGAGTTCTCGCGTCACCGGGTTGTACTGGAACGGCGTTATGCCGAGCACCACCGTATCGACGCCGCGCATGCTCGTCAGTCCGGAAAGAGCAATCGGGCTCTCGGGGAAGTAGGCGTCCACAGAGTAGATGGCCTCGTCCTTGACGTACTCTGGCGGCGAGTCGTCGGTTTCGAGAGGTATGTCGTGCGCAGGAAGGACGTCTATGCCGTGGAAGGTCTGGCTCTTCATGGAGACGATCTCCAGCCTCGGGACGGCGCCGTTCGGCACGGCGATGAACCGCCCGGAGCCCGGCAGGTTGGGCGCCCCCTCGTCGTTCGGCAATATGACGCCGGGTATCGAGATCTGCTGGAAGATCGTGCCGTCGACATCTACATCATCGATGCTCATCTGGTCGAGTTTGAAGGAGATATCAACGTAGGAGTCGTTCATCATCGGCACGATGAAACCAGCCTGCCCACGATTCTCCTCGAAGAAGAAGGTGCTGGCCGGTGAAGACACGGCAACGAGCACCAACGCCGCTGCGATCCATGGAGCAACCCTCATGACTTCCCTCCTGACCACACTACTGCGCGGGGAGCGCACATAGACACGTGTCGGCCGCCACCGCGTTCCTGACCGCCGACCCCAGATATTGTGGCTCATTATACCACAAGTCAGGCATCTTGACACGCACTATCCTCATGTCTGATGCGGAGTTGCCAAGACCGCCTGGCAGGGCGCTCGGGAGTTGAGTCCCGGATTCGCCCGGACTGCCCGGCTGGGCGCTCGGAAGTTGAGTCCCGGACCACAAAAGAGAGGCGCCGGGGGTCGGAAACCCCGGCGCGCAGTCACATTCTCGTCTGTCCGGCCCAATGTAGTGCGCCGCTCGGGCACTCTCGTCTAGCCGTCTACTGTCGCCCCGAGACGTCCGGCCACGCGCTGTCCCAACTTCCGGCACTCATCAAGGTCTTCCTCGTCCGGAACGAACTGCACGCTCAGCCCGTCGGACACGAGCTCGACCTTCATCTCCTTGAGTATCGCGTTGATCTGCGGTACTCCCTCGCCGCTCCACCCGTACGAGCCGAAGGCGGCGCCGACGAGGTTCCTCGGGCGCAGGCCCTTGAGGTAGAGGAAGACATCACCGAGGCTTGGGAACATGTTGTTGTTGATGGTCGGCGTTCCGACCAGGAGCGCCCCCGCCTCGAGCAGCTCGGCCGCGACGTCGCTGCGGTGACTCCCCTGGAGAGGAACGAGGCTGGGCCGCGCACCACCGGCCGCCAGACCGTCGGCGATCGCACGCGCCATCTGCGCGGTGCTGCCCCACATCGTGTCGTAGACGACCACCGCCTTGAGCGTCGGCTTCTG
>DAOWCM010000215.1 GCA_030639555.1 Candidatus Eiseniibacteriota bacterium
ATCGATGACTTCGGCTACAACGGGTCCGAGACGGTTATGGGCATGATAAACTTGGATTTTCCCATCACCATCTCCGTGCTTCCCCTCTGTCCGCACACAACGGACATCGCCCACGCCGCTCACCGCGCCGGCAAGGAGGTGATTGTCCACATCCCGATGGAGCCGCGCGGCTACCCGGAGATCGATCCGGGAGAGGGCGCACTGATGAACGACCACACCAAAGAGCAGCTGGTGCGGAGAATCGACGCGGCGCTCGACGACGTTCCACACGCCGAGGGCGCGAACAACCACATGGGATCGGCGTTCACGTCACAGCACATCCCCATGAGAGTGGTGATGCGCAAACTGAAGGACGCGGGGCTCTACTTCCTCGACAGCATGACGACACCGGAATCCGTCGGCGTGTGGGAGGCGAGACGCGCCGGCGTACCGACGACGCGCAACAGGATGTTCATAGATAGCCCCGTGGACGAGCAGGGCCGCATCAATGTTGAGTCACAGCTCGCCGAGCTGGTGGAGATAGCAAGAAAGCGCGGGGAAGCGGTCGGGCTGGGCCACCCTCATCCCGAGACCCTGCGCGTGCTCAGGAAGGTGCTTCCGGAACTTGAGCGCGAGGGCATAGATCTGGTCTTCGTCTCCGAACTGGTAAGATAGGAGGGGCGCACACGATGAGATTGTCGGTCAACGTCGATCACGTCGCGACCATCAGGCAGGCGAGGATGGCCGACGAGCCGGATCCGGTATGGGCCGCGGTGCAGGCGGAGCTGGCGGGGGCGTGCGGGATCACGGTCCACCTTCGCGGTGACAGACGGCACATCCAGGATCGCGATGTTCTGCTTCTGAGGAAGACCGTGGCCGGAGTTCTGAACCTGGAGATGAAAGCGACCGCGGAGCTGCTCGCGACGGCCCTCGGGATTCGTCCGGACATGTGCACGCTGGTGCCCGAGGGGGAGGGAGAACTGACGACGCAGGGCGGTCTCGACGTCATGGCGGAGGAGCCGCAGCTGCGCGATGCCGTGGCGAAGCTCAAGGAGAGCGGGATCACGGTCAGCCTCTTCATCGACCCGGATGTCGTGCAGGTAGGGCGCGCGAAGGCGGTAGGAGCAGACATCGTGGAGATTCACACCGGTATCTTCGCGGAGGCCACCGATCCGGATGAGATCCAGAGGGAGTTTGAGAAGGTGAGGGTGGCCGCCATCGCGGCCACGGAGATGGGACTCAAAGCACACGGGGGGCACGGCCTCACCTACAGGAACGTCCAGGCGATAGCGGGGATCGGGGAGATCGCGGAGGTGAGCATCGGACACAGCGTCGTGTCGCGCGCCGTCCTTGTGGGGATGGACCTCGCTGTCAGAGAAATGCTGGTCCTTCTGGAGGCGCCTGCGTAGTCGGGCCGGGCACCCGAGTAGCAGGGTCAGGCGCCCGTTTTCTTCGCCCACGCGATGAGCAGCCCGCCCGGCAGTGCCCAGCCGAGGAGGCGGTCGGTGATGTTGTACCAGCCGGCGGGGATGTGGCGCACGCCGAAGAGCGGACAGAAGTCCTCCACGTGTATCTCGACCCCGGACGGATCACCCCAATGCTTTGCGGCGCCGTCTGAGAGCCTCCTTGCCAGCTCGTCGTATGTGAAGTCCCTGGCGGGGATCCTGTCCTCTCGCCCCACGAGGCTTCTGAGCCAGGTCGCTCTCGGGATCACCAGGAGCACCCATTCTCCCGACAGCTCGAAGTGGCGGTCTATGATCTCCTGGCGCATCGGTTCCTCGAAATGCTCCGGGACGCCGTATGACCATACGATGTCGTACTTCGCGCGCAGCTGGTCGTCACCGATCGCGTTCAGGCCCAACCGCTTCATATAGAGAAGCATCTCCGGGGAGATCTCATAGAGGTCGGGCCGGTCGCAGCGCAGCATCTCGAACAGGTACCTGCTGTGCAGACCGCGTCCGGCACCCAGCTCGAGCAGCGTGCGCTCGGGCCCCCAGCCAAGCGTGTTTGCGACCTTCTCCAGGACGACCTGATCGACATCGGTCCACCGGAGGTTGACGACATCCTGCCAGTAGCTGGACCACTCGGTTGACATGCGATACCCTCCGGGCGCGGCTCTTCCAAGGATGAACGAACTGGTGAATACCCTAAGCGGCCGCGAGGCCCCTCGCAAGGGGATTCAGAGGACCCCCATGGGTCCGTTTCCCGTTGACCGGCCGCGTCTCACGGGTTACCATAAAACCTTGTCCTACGAAAGGAACACCTCGCCCGGGCTTAAGCAACCCGGGCCCGTTTCAGAGTACCCGGAGGGGTGAACATGACGTCTAAGATGAGGTGGAAGATCGTACTTGTGCTGGTCATCCTCGTGTTCTCCGCCTGGAAGGCCTCATACACGTTCCGGTTCCTGTCGCTCACCGACGAGGACAAGGCCGGGATGGAGACCGAGCAGGTGGAGGCCCTCGAGAGCAGGTCGCTGCAGCTCGGACTGGACCTCAAGGGTGGAATGCACTTGGTCCTCGAGGTGGATAAGGAGGGGTTGCCGGCGGACGAGGCCCAGGACGCGATGGAGCGAGCACTCGAGGTCATCAGCAACAGGATCGACCAGTTCGGAGTGGCCGAGCCGTCCATACAGCGCGAAGGCGACAACCGGATCATCGTGCAGCTGCCGGGTCTACAGGATGAGCAGCGCGCGAAGAATCTCATCGGCAGAACCGCGCTGCTCGAGTTCGTGGCCATCGCTCCGGCGGAGCAGACCGACCTCGTCATGCGGGCTCTTGACAGAGCGCTCGCCGACACGCTGATCGCCATGGGCGAGCTCTCGGCCGAGCCGCCCGAGGGGCTTCCTGAGTCCGAGACGGAGAGGCTTGCGCGCGAACACCCCTTCTCCTCACGCGGGAGATTTATGTTTGAGTTGCCGTTCGTCCCGATAGACGACGTTGCGTGGGTGAAAGAGCAGGTGGCCCTTCTCGACCTCGGTGAGATCCTGCCGTCGGATGAGGACAGGCCGGGCGATCCGAGGTACAGACTGGGCTGGGGCGAGGAGTCCAGAACCGGCCCGGACAACAACGAGTATCTTCCGTTCTACGTCATGGACGCGGAGGCTCTGATGACGGGGTCCGTGGTCGCCGATGCGACCGTCAGGCCCGGTCTGGACCCGGACTACCCCAACTCGCCGGGCGTCCAGCTCCGGCTCTCGCGTGAGGGCGGCCGCGTCTTCGCTGCTCACACCGGTGCCCACATAGGCGAGTATCTCGCCCTCGTGCTCGACGGAGTCGTTCAGAAGGCTCCCGTTATCAAATCGAGGATCCCGGCGGGTACGCCGACATCCATCACGGGTAACTTCACGGACGAGGAAGCCCGCGATCTGATGATCCTCCTCCGTGCAGGTAAACTGCCGGCGCCGATGAAGATCGTCGAGGAGAGGACCGTCGGTCCGTCGCTCGGACGGGACTCCATCAAGTTCGGCCTGCGCGCGATGCTGATAGGTGGCGTTCTTGTGGTTCTCTTCATGCTTATTTACTACCGGGCGGCGGGCGCAATCGCGGTCGGCGCGCTGGGGAGCAACATCTTCCTGATCGTCGCGTTCATGTCCAGTCTTCCCGTCAGCCCGAAGCCGGCGCTGACGCTCCCTGGGCTTGCAGGCATCATACTGACTATCGGGATGGCGGTCGACGCAAACGTGCTGATCTTCGAGAGAATTCGCGAGGAACTCAGAAACAACAAGACCATCCGCGCGGCGATTCGCGACGGATACGAGCGCGCGTTCATGACCATCATGGATGCCAACATTACGACCCTGATCGCGGCGGCTGTCCTCCTGTGGTTCGGGAGCGGTCCCATCAAGGGATTTGCCGTGACGCTCTCGCTCGGCATTATCGCCAGCATGTTCACCGCCATCGTGGGAACGCGAGTTGTGTTTGATCTAATCACCATCAAGTGGAACGTCAAGCACCTGAGCATATAGGCGCGGGTGAGCGCAGTATCGCGCCCGGCGTCGCGCATAGCTGACCGGGCAGTGGAGGACAAGGCATGGAGTTTCTCGTAGGGACACACATCAATTTCCTCGGGCACCGCAAGAGCGCCTTCGTCCTGTCGGCGGTGGTGATTGCGGTCGGCCTCATCTCTCTCGTGATTCAGGGCGGTCCGAAGCTTGGCATCGACTTCGAGGGCGGGATCCTGCTTCAGGTGCAGTTCGAGCGGCCCATAGCGGCTGAGAGTATCCGCGAGACACTCGCGGAGACAGGGCTCGGCGATGCCGAGATCCAGCACTTCGGAAGCGGCCGGGAGGCCATTATCAGGAC
>DAOWCM010000442.1 GCA_030639555.1 Candidatus Eiseniibacteriota bacterium
GATCTGGTTCGTGACCAGGATGTCGGTCACCATCGAACTCCAGGTTTCCTCCCGGATGGCGTCCCGCGTGGCGTCCGAGACCTCTGAGCCGCTGCGCTGTGCGTAATCGACGATCCTCTGTCTGTACTCCTCGGAGAAGTCGCGGTACTGAATGGGAACGCCCTCGACGACGCCGATGAGTCCGCGCTCGGACATCGGGTCCTGACTGCGGCGGCGGCGTCCGAATATGGTGCCCGCGCCGATACTGACGATGAAGGCGATGGCCGCTATCCACAGGAAGACCTTCATGTTCGAGCGGAGCTTATCTAGCATCAAGATAGTGCCTCCGTGCGTGGTTGCTCTCTATACGAACTGGTTCGAGCCCCCGCGTCGAGGGCGCGGCGCGATCCCAGACCGGCGGACCACTACAACCTCTTGAAGATACCACGGGCAGGGGCTTCAGGCAAGCCGAATGTAGGAGTTTCAGGTTGACTGGTGTCTGTACAGGTGGTACCCTCTATCGTTTGATACAGTCCAGCATTGAATCACGGTTGAGTACGCTCGATCTCCTGGGAAGGACGCACCATGAAGTCGTTGTCGCCAGACAAGATTCGCAATATCGCCCTGGTCGCCCACGGCGACGCAGGCAAGACGACCCTGGCAGAGGCGATGCTGTTCGCCGGCGGGGCCGTCTCACGCATGGGTAATGTGGACGATGGCTCCTCCGCTCTGGATTTCGCCGAGAACGAGAAGAAGCGGCAGATTACCATCAATCTGGGGTTGGGGCACTGCACCTGGAACGGGACGAAGGTCAACATCCTCGATTGCCCCGGGTATGCCGACTTCTACGGCGACGTCAAGGCCGGGCTTCGCGTGGCGGACGCGGCCATCGTGGTTCTCGCCGCCCCGGCGGGCGTCGAGGTCGGCACCGAACTCGTGTGGCAGTTCATCGAGTCGTCCGGCAAGCCGCGCATGATCTGCGTCAACAAGATGGACAAGGAACACGCCGACTTCCGAAAATGTCTCGACACCGCCGCCAGTGCCCTGGGAGCGCGCGTCGTCCCGGTCGTGATCCCGATAGGCGCCGCCGCGGATTTCAAGGGTGTCGTCGACCTCATCGAGCAGAAGGCCTACATCCCGGACGGCTCGGGGAAGTCGAAGAAGGAAGATGTCCCGGGCGACATGGCCGACGAGGTGGCCGAGCTCAGGTCCCGGCTGATCGAGGCTGCGGCAGAGTCGGACGAAGCGTTGATGGAGAAGTTCTTCGGGGACGAGGAGCTTACCCCGGATGAGATACGCGGGGGACTCAGGGCCGGTGTTGCCGCCGCGACGATCGTGCCCGCCGTGGCAACCGTCGCGACTTCGGTCGTCGGTATCGAGCCGCTCCTGAATCTGGTGGCGGGAGTGATGCCCGCACCGGCGGACGCTCCTGAGGTCCGGGGGACGAAGCCGGGCGGAGAGGACGAGGTCACGCTTTCCGCTACTCCGGACGCGCCGTTCTCGGCCCTGGTCTTCAAGACCGTCTCAGAGCAGCACGTCGGCGAGCTTCTGTTCTTCCGCGTCTACTCCGGGACGGTGAGTTCGGGGAGCGATGTCCTGAACTCGACCAGGAGCGAGAGCGAGAGGATGGGCAGCGTCTATGCCCTGGTCGGGCACGACCGCAAGGAGATGGAGTCGGTCTCGGCCGGCGACATCGCGGGCGTCGTGAAGCTCAAGATCACCTCCACGGGCGACACGCTGTGCACGAAGGCGAACCCCATCGTGCTTCCGCCCGTTGTGTTTCCGAAGCCCGTGCTGTCGGAGGCGGTTACGTCCAAGGCGAAGGGCGACGAGGAGAAGATAGCGACCGGGCTCGCGAAGCTGCACGAGGAGGACCCGACCTTCA
>DAOWCM010000054.1 GCA_030639555.1 Candidatus Eiseniibacteriota bacterium
ACTATCGCTAGAGGAACCCAGGTCACAGTATCGCCTCTTCTCGGGGTCCACGCTTCTTCCGGTCCAGCGATGCTAGCTCCGCTGTTCGCCGAAGTCAAAGAGCAGTTCCCTCCCATGAGTTGCCGGTGTTGCCGCCGGCCGCGCGGCGTGCTACCCTGACCGGGCCCCGCAGTCATGGTTCAAGGGAGCAACCGGAGCGAGCCCGTGCCGAACACGCCCCAGGAACACCAGCGTCTCACGGTTCTCGCCGTTTACGGCTGGCGTGAGTTCTGGTCGATGGGAGAGGGTCGGGGCGCACCGTCGTTCTTCCTGTCCATCACGAGCTTCCCGAAGCGCGGCCACGACATGCACGTGCTCATGCCAGGGCGCCCGGGTTGCCCTCGCGAGGAGGACTACCACGGCGTCACGCTCCATCGCTTCCGGAGCGCGGTCAACTTCATGCCAGAGCCGGGCGCGAGCAAGGTTCTCCAGCATCTCAAACGTCTGCTCTCATACGTGTACTGGTTCATCCGCGTCGTCCCTGCGGGGAAGTCGCTCGCGTCGAAGCTAGGCGCCGATGTCGTCATCGGCATGGGAGAGCTGGGCGCGCCGGCGGCTTTCCGTATCGCGCGGGCGACGGGCATCCCGAACGTGACCAGGCTCTTTGGCATCAGTGCGCTCATTGCCAACAGGCTGAAGTTCATGCTCCGTTACCGCGAGACGCGCGCGCTGACCACGCCCGCGGACTACGTCATTCTCTGCGACGACGGCTCGCAGGGTGACAGACTTGCCCGCCGCCTCGGTGTCGACATGGACCGGCTGCTGTTCTGGCCGAACGGTGTCGACAAGCGTCTCTACGAGTCCCCGAGACCATCGCACGATTTCCGGGTGGAACTGGGCATACCGGAGTCGAACCGCATTGTGCTGTCCATCTCCAGACTCCATTTCGAGAAGCACATCGAGAGAATCGTGCGGTCGGTTCCCGGTGTCGCCGCAGCGCGGGATGATGTCACGTTCGTGATCGTTGGAAGCGGAGAGGAGAGGGAATCCCTGGAGAGGCTGGCGGACTCCCTGGGCGTGCATGACCGGATGGTCTTCACCGGGTCGGTGGGACATGAGAAACTGCCCGACTACTACAAAACGGCGGATGTCTTCGTGGCCCTGTCGGACAGAACCAACGTGTCCAACTCGCTCCACGAGGCCATGATCTCGAGACTGCCCGTGGTGGTCCTCAATACGGGGAGGACGGCGGACGTCGTACAGAACGACGAGAACGGAATCCTGCTGACGCCCGCGGACCTCCCTCGGGTTCACGAGGTTATTCTGGAGCTTCTGGCGGACGATGAACGCAGGCGAGTTCTCGGCGAGAGAGCTCGCGCGAGCGCCGACGAGAGACTTCCGACCCTTGAAGAGCGCCAGGTGATGGAGGCCGAGGTGGCGGAGCGCGCGGTCAGGGAGCGCGCGTCGGGGGGCGGGAACAGAACCTGACCGGCGGAGGTCGTGCGCGGGCGTGATGTCGTCCGTGGCGAGGCAGCGTGTGGAATCGGACCCGCGGTGGACCGCGGACGAGGGTGGGCGTGGACGAGAGACTGGAGACCGAGATCAGCGAGAGTCCCGCAAGAGTCGTTCTTCGGCACAGCGTCATGACGTTCGGGACGAGGATGGCCATCATTCTCGTCAACATCCCGACCTCGATCATGATCGCACGGTTGCTCGGAACCGACGGTCAGGGAACCTACGCATCTGCCGTCGTCTTCCCGGCCATGTTCGCGTTCATCGGGCTCATGGGGCTGGACTCCGCCCACACCTTCCTGATCTCAAGGAAGCGATACGAGCTGGCGCAGGTGAACGGCCAGAGCCTTCTTCTGATGCTCGTTCTGAGCGCGGTCATCACGCCGCTCTACCTTCTTTTCATCCGTTACTACGATGGGGCGTCGGAACCCGGGCTTCAGTCAATCCTGCGAACGGCGGCCGTGCTCATCCCGATTCTTCTGGCGAAGTACCTCTCAGTGGCGCTCTTCCTCGGACTCAAGCGCATCCGACTCTTCAACATCGTCAACCTCGCGCAGGCCGCCTTCCTTCTGGCTCTGATGTGCATCAACCTGTTCGTTCTGAAGGGAGGAGCGCTGGGCGCCGTGATTGCGTACGCCGTGAGCGAGACACTGGTCATCGTGTTCGCGATCTGGGCGATTCGCAGGGAGGCCGCCGGTGGGCGCGTGTTCGCGAGACCCGCTCCCGGGATGTTCCGGAAGTCGATCGTCTACGGGCTGCAGGGCCACTTCGGCGGGATGCTGACGCAGTTCACGTACAGGTTCGACATGTTCCTGGTGCTGTCGATGTTGGGGCTCAAGGCCCAGGGCCTCTACTCGATCTCGGTCATTCTGGCAGAGAAGCTGTCACACATTCCGCAATCGGTCAACGTGGTGCTCTTCCCGCAGGTGTCATCTCTCTCGACCGAGGAGGCGAACGCGCTGACACCCAGGGTCACGCGGAACTCGCTCTTCATCGTTCTGGTTGCCGGAGCCGCGTTGTACCTGGTGAGCAGACCGCTTCTCCTCCTCTTCTATGGCACGGAGTTCCTGCCGGCCCTGAAGGCATTCCAGATCCTGATCCCCGGGATAGTCACGCTCTCCGTCGCCAAGATCCTCTCGAGCGACCTGTCGGGCAGAGACCGCCGCATCTACCACACAGTGGCCACCGCGATCGCTTTCGCGGTGAACGTGTCGCTCTGCTTCGCCTGGATACCACGCTTCGGTATTGCGGGGGCAGCGTGGGCGTCCACCGTCGCCTACACGCTCCAGAGTGTGGTGATGCTCGTCTTCTTCACGAAGCTGTCGGGCTGCGGTCTCGCAGAGACGGTCCTCATTCGCAGGGAGGACCTTGCGTTGTACGGCGGACTTGTGAGGAAGCTCGTGAGGCGCGGGGGTGGTGGGTAGCGGGGGCCCGCTACGAGGCTATTCAGGGCATTCTTGGAGGCAGATCAACTCAGATACTGGGGCTGCCGGCGCGCAGCCGGCGGCTCTGGGCGCGGGAAACGGCAGTTGCTGGCATGCTGTCTCCACTCTTGCCCATCGAGTTCGAGCGAGACAATTCCGTCCGTGTGGTCGCTCTCGCGGAGTGGTATCATGAGCGCACGAGGGATGTGGCCGAAATGAGCGAGTAGTCTCCGCCCCGGACTTGGAGGGACCATGGCAACCCAGAGCGAACACGTGCGTTGGTACGGAGAGCTCAAGATTGAAGACGTGCCGCTGGTGGGAGGTAAGAACGCGTCGTTGGGCGAGCTTCTGAGCTCACTGACGGGCGCCGGTGTCCGGGTGCCCGATGGCTTCGCGACGACGTCCGACGCCTACCGCGAGTACATACGCGCGAACGACCTCGAGAAGAAGATGCGCAGGGAGATCGACGGCCTGGCCAGTGGGAAGCAGTCGCTGGCCAAGACGGGTCGTGCCGTCCGACTGCTGCTCAGGAGCGGGACGTTCCCGAAGGCGGTCGAGCGGGAGATCCGGGAGGCCTATCGGGAACTCTCCAAACGCTACCAGGAAGAAGAGGTCGATGTGGCGGTCCGCAGCAGCGCCACCGCAGAGGACCTGCCGGGGGCCAGCTTCGCGGGCCAGCAGGAGACGTTCCTCAACGTTGTGGGTGAGGAGGAACTTGTCGAGTCCTGCAGGAACTGCTACGCGTCGCTTTTCACCGACCGCGCCATCTCGTACCGCACGGAGCAGGGCTTCGACCACATGGATGTCGCACTGTCGGTGGGCGTTCAGAAGATGGTGCGCTCCGACCTCTCCGGCTCAGGGGTGCTTTTCACGATCGACACCGAGACCGGCTTCCCCGATGTCGTTGTGATCAACGCGTCCTGGGGACTGGGTGAGAACGTGGTCCAGGGCGCGGTCAATCCCGACGAGTACGTCGTCTTCAAGCCGTTGCTGGACTCGGGCGGCTACCGCCCGATCATTGGCAAGGACATGGGCGAGAAGGCCATGAAGATGGTCTACTCGCAGAAGGGCGCGTCCGATCCCATCAAGAACGTCGAGACCTCCAAGAGCGAGCGCGAGTCGTTCGTTCTCAATGACGACGAAATCCTCGAGCTGGCACGCTGGGCGGTCATAATCGAGAAGCACTACGGACGCCCGATGGACGTAGAGTGGGCGAAGGACGGCGATGACGGCGAGATGTTCATCGTGCAGGCCAGGCCCGAAACCGTTCAGTCGCGCAGGGACGTGGGCGAGCTCAAGACCTACAAGCTCAAGGAGACCGGCGAGTCGCTGGTCGATGGACTCGCGATCGGTGAAGCCGTGGCAACAGGTCCAGTGATGCTCATCGAGAGCGCGGAGGAGATCGACAGGTTCGAGGACGGGGCAGTGCTCGTGACCGGCATGACCGATCCGGACTGGGTTCCCATCATGAAGCGCGCCGCGGCCATCGTGACGGACCACGGCGGAAGGACGAGCCACGCGGCCATCGTCAGCCGCGAGCTGGGTGTGCCGGCGCTCGTGGGAACCGGGGACGCGACGACCGTGCTCAAGAACGGCCAGGACGTGACCGTTTCCACCGCGGAGGGCGAGACGGGCCACGTCTACGATGGAATACTGGAGTATGAGGAGAGGGACCTCGATCTCGCGGACGTTCCTGAGACCGATACCGAGATAATGATGATCATCGCAAGTCCCGTAGGCGCGTTCCGCTGGTGGAAACTACCGTGCCGCGGCATCGGGCTCGCGAGGATGGAGTTCATCATCAACAACGTCATCCAGATTCACCCGATGGCGCTGGTCAAGTTCGATGAGCTCAAGGACAGGAAGGCAGCCGGTACTATTCGGAAGCTGACGGCCGGCTATGAGGACAAGACCGAGTACTTCGTGGACCATCTCGCGCGCGGTATCGCGAAGATCGCCGCGGCGCAGCATCCGCACCCCGTCATCGTTCGGACCAGCGACTTCAAGACGAACGAGTATGCGGCCCTCATCGGCGGCGAGGCGTTCGAGCCCAAAGAGGCCAATCCGATGCTCGGGTTTCGGGGCGCGGCCAGGTACGCGAGCGACCAGTACCGAGAGGGGTTCGCGCTGGAATGCAAGGCTCTCAAGCGCGTCCGGGAGGAGATGGGCTTCACGAACGTGGTCGTCATGATCCCGTTCTGCCGGACGCTGACCGAGGCCGACCGCGTGCTCGAGGTCATGGCCGAGAACGGGCTCGAGCGGGGACGCGCGGGGCTCGAGATCTACGTGATGTGCGAGATCCCGTCGAACATCATCCTGGCAGAGGAATTCGCTCAGCGCTTCGATGGGTTCTCGATTGGGAGCAACGACCTCACTCAGCTCACACTGGGCGTCGACCGCGACTCGGAGCTTCTCTCGCACGTCTTCGATGAGCGCGACGAGGCCGTGATGCGTTCGATTCGGGATCTCATCAGGAGAGCGCACGCGGAGGGGTGCAAGGTCGGCCTCTGCGGGCAGGCTCCCAGCGACCACGCGGAGTTCGCCGAGTTCCTGGTCGAAGCGGGCATAGATTCGATTTCCCTGCAGCCAGACAGCGTCGTGGACGTCAAGCGGCGGGTGGCGAAGCTCGAGAAGGAGCGCGCGGATCAGACCTGAGCGACTGCAGGACCGCAGGGAGGGGCGCCGCGTGACGAACCGATCCGCCCGGACCGACATGGCCCGGGGACCACAACAGCGAAGCCGCCGGCATCTCTGCCGGCGGCTTCCTGTTTGGTAGCGGGGGCCCGATTCGCACCCGATTCGGACAGCGTACCCATCGTGACTGCGCGTTGGCTCTACGCGGGTGTCAAGCAGGGGACGCGGGAGATGGTGAGGGTTGGGCTGGCAGAAGGGTCGGGGAGATAGCGTCACTAGCGTCCAGGCGGTCGAGAGGCGGCGCAGGTCGTGCGTTGGGCGGCTGCGGACAAGCACCTGGAGCTCCGGCTTCGGAGACGCGATAGAAGAGGCCGCTATCTGAAGGTAGCAGCCTCGAACTCGCAGCGGGGGCCCGCTACCAAGTCCAGCATAGAGGCCACGTGAGGGAGCCGGAGGTGGTTCCGCTGAGGTTCATGACCCGGGGCACCGCCCTGGTGCCGGCTGGGTGCGGCCGGCCGCAGAGCATTCGAGAGACGGATGACCGAATGGCACGCCGGGCTGGCGGGTACGTCCTACCTCTTCCAGAAAGCACGATGCAGCAGGATCAGCACCGTATACAGCTCCAGCCGACCGAGAAGCATGCATGCGATGAGGATGATCTGACCGGCAGCGGGAATGCACGCGTATGTCTCAGTAGCGCCGACCGCTCCCAGCCCCGGGCCGATGTTGCCAAGCGTAGCCGCAACCGACGACGCGGCCGTCACCACGTCGGGCGTGAAGAATGCCATGGCGAGGGAGGCGACAGCGAAGATCGCCACGAAGACGATGACGAAACTCGAGATGTTTGAGACCGTGTTCTCTTCCAGGGACTGGCGTCCGAGCTTGATCTTCATAATGGTACGCGGGTGCATGGCGCGCCCCAGCTCCCGCGCGATCTGCTTCAGGACAACGAGGAAGCGCATGACCTTGATCCCGCCGCCTGTCGAGCCGCCACACCCTCCAATGAACATCAGCAGAACCAGCAGCACCCGCGACGCGTTCGGCCACGCGTTGAAGTCCCGCGTGACATAGCCGGTGGTCGTCATGATCGACGTCCCCTGGAAGAAACCAGCCCGAAGGGCTTCACCGGCCCCTTGGTAGACTCCTCCCCAGACATTGACACTGAGGGCCAGGCAACTGCCGAGCCACAGCGCGGTGTAGAATCGGAATTCCGGATCGCGCACAAAGGACTGGGGCTTTCCCCGCAGGGCGCGATAGTGGAGAGCGAAGTTGGCGCCTGCCAGGAACATGAAGACGATCATCACGATCTCGATGTACGCGCTGTTGAAGGCGGCGACGCTTGCGGTCCGAGTGGAGAAGCCGCCCGTAGACATCGTGGTGAAGGTGTGGCAGGAGGCGTCGTACCAGTCCATACCACCGACCATGAGCAGAGCAACTTCGCTGAGGCTCAGCAGGACGTAGAGCCCCCAGAGAAGCTTGGCGGTGGATGCGATACGCGGCGTCAAACGGTCCTTGGAGGGACCCGGTATCTCGGCGCGATAGATCCGCATACCGCCTACACCGAGGAAGGGCAGAATGGCGATGCAGAGGACCAGCACCCCCATGCCGCCCAGCCACTGTGTCATGCCACGCCAGAACAGGATCCCGCGTGGAAGGTGCTCGAGATTGGTCAGCACGGAGGCCCCGGTCGTGGTGAACCCGGACATCGACTCGAAAAGGGCCGACACGGGATGCGAAATGACACCCGAGAGGAGATACGGCAAGGATCCGGCGACGGTCGCCGCGATCCATCCGAAAGTGACAATGGCGAACCCGTCGCGCCTGGAGAGAGTAACCGGGCCGCGTGTCAACGCCCACATCGCGAAGGCAATCGACAGGACCACTCCGCCGCTCACAGCGAGGGCCCACTGAGCCGGGGCGGGGTCGCCGGCGAGCCAGGAGATCAGCCAGCATATGCCCTCGCCAAGGGCAATGAACGCAAGCGTGTAGGAAATGAGATGCACAACGGGGCGGGGTCTCATCTGCGGAAGACCGATTCGAGCTTCGAGGCGACGCCCAGTGGCGCGAACACGATCAGTCGATCGCCCTTCTGTAGTGCAGTGTCGCCAATTCCGATACGGGCGGCTTCTCCGCGCACGATGGCGGCCACCACCGCCCGCCGCGGGAGGCGCACGTCCTTGAGCGCCTTACCCACCCACTTGCTGCCTCCCGACACGTCGACCTCCAGCAGTTCCCCCGGCACGTTCTGCAGCAGGGTGATCGCCCGTATGCTGGTGCCTCTGACAAAACGGAGAATGGCGTTCATGGTCGCAAGATAGGGGCTTACGGCCCGGTCGAGCAACCCTGCCTCGTTGATGATCGAGACATACTCCGGCTTGGAAATGAGCGCAACCCCGAAGGCAGCTCCCAGTCTCTGGGCAAGGAGGCAGGCAATGATGTTGTTCTCGTCCTTGCCGGTTGAGGCCACGATGGCGGTGTCGTCCGTGATGCCGATCTCATCCAGAACCGAGCGGTCCAGCGCGTTGCCGGAGACTACCATGCTCTTCTTTAGCGAAGCGGAACATTCATGGGCGCGCTCGTTGTTCTCTTCGATTACAACGACCTGCTTGTCCGTGCGCTCCAGGTGGCGGGCAAGCCGCCATCCCACGCCACCCCCGCCTGCGATAACGACCTTGTGAACCGCTATCTGATACGGCCGGACGACGTTGAGAAACGCCCGCACGTCGGCCGGCCGCCCGACGCTGTAGATCGTGTCCTTGACCTCGAACGTCGTGTCCCCATGCGGCATCAGCAACCTCTCCTTGCGCATTACCGCGATCAGGCGAACGTTGCTGAGAATGTCCGGGTGCGGAAAGTCCTTGAGCGGCCCCGCGAGCAGAGGACTGCCGGGAGGCACGTCCGTGCCCACGGCCTGGATGCGACCCCCCGCCATGCGGACGATTTCCTTGGCGCCGCGCAGATTGAGGACGGACAAGACCGCGCGGGCGCACTCGTCGTGTTCGTTGACGATCAGGTCGATTCCGAGGGCGGAGAGATCATCCACGTGTCGCTTAGCGGTCAGTTCGTCATTCGATACGCGGGCCGCCGTGTACCGCGCTCCGGCCGCGTGCGCAAACACGGCGGCGAGTATGTTGACCTCGTCCCGATTCGTTACGGTCGCGACAAGTCCGGCCTTCGCCACGCCCGCCTCTTCGAGGATCTGTGGGCTGATGCCGTTGCCAAGGACGGTCTGAACGTCCAGTTCGGAGGCGATTTCTTCCAGAGGCCGCGCGCGGTGGTCGACCACAACGACGTCGTGTCTCTCTTCGCACAATTTCGCCGCCAGTCTCTGTCCGGCGACCCCTGCTCCTATGATGACGATTCTCATTGTACACCCTTATGAGTTAGGTGCTTCTCTGCCGCAGACGGGTTCCGCCCGCCACTTGTCCTGACGGGCCAGCGATCCGCGTACCGCACCGCGTGCGCCACGATACATGCCGTCCCATACTCACACACCTGGGGACGAGGCTCAAGTTATGGTTGTGGAGCAGTCAGGGGCGGGGAGTGGCGGCCGAGAAGAACAGCGCTTCTCGGGCGGTGCGGGCACACTCTCGCCCTGCACCCTGACGAAGTCTCCAGTGCAAGGGAGGCGGCCTCGAACCGCATAAGGTCGTGGCTGGAGCGCAGATCCAGGCCGCTCGCGTGTGCTGCCAGTCGGCACCTCCTCGTCCTCGGCAACACGAGCCGGAGGCTTACCCCGATCTTCTGCGTCTTGCGGGTCTTGACTGAGACGGGTGGTAGAGACGAGAGCGTGGCCTGAGCTGCAAGCAACTCCATCATACGAACCGCCCGGGCCTTTTGGCCCGG
The DNA here is from genome assembly GCA_030639555.1 of Candidatus Eiseniibacteriota bacterium. Taxonomy (GTDB): domain Bacteria; phylum Joyebacterota; class Joyebacteria; order Joyebacterales; family Joyebacteraceae; genus JALGZG01. The sequence goes on from DAOWCM010000054.1 coordinate 9,396, forward strand.
GCGGTTCCGATTTGGTAGCGGGGGCCCGATATGTAGCCGATTCAGAAAGACTGCCCGTCGTGACGGCACGCTGGCTCTACGCAGGTGTCAAGCAGCAGACGCGGGAGATGGTAAGGGTTGGGCTGGCGGGGTGATGGATGGCCGGGTATGAGGGTCGGATCACGCCGTCACCACCGTCATGAGCGTCTGGCAAGTAAAGGTGTTGGTTGAGGAATGGCAGCGGGAGTATAATCGGGTGTAACCCCACAGCTCACCGGAGTGGCGGCCGACAGCGCCGGAAGCCGTCGGACGCGTCCCTCTATGCGCGCCATCCTGAGTCTGGGGGTGGTACAACTACTGGGGGCAGGTCAAGGAGGGGGTGCCTATGAGGTGAGAAAGCGCGGTCCGCATCCGTCCCCTGCGCCTTTGTGTGTACGATGCGGAGTGTGCCAGATCAGGGTGCTGTGGGCGGGACGGCGCCCTCTGGGGACAACGGGGCTACTCTAGCCAGTTTCACCCGATGATGGGGAGAGAGAAAATGAAGACGTTGGTAATCGTTCTCGCAGCTCTGGCTCTGTTGGCGGCCGCGGCCTCGGCCGATTGTCCTGAACTCATCGAGGTCGACTGCGGCGGTGGTTCGGCCTGGTTCGGCCTGCGGCACGACGGTGCGAACATTGGCCAGGGCCAGAGCTTCTTCCTGGAATGCAACTCGTTATTGCTGTCTGTGGAGACGATAGTCAAGAACAACGGCTTGCCCAACGGCGGCGTTCCCCCCATGGTAGCGGGAGATCCCATCTACTGCGTCATCGCGGACCTCGAATGGAGCGTGTACGCCAGCAGCGAAGCGGCGATGCCCTTCGACGTGGGGGAAGACTGGGTGAGCTTCGATTTCAGCGGTGATGGCATCCCTCTCGACGCGGGAACGTACCTCTGGTTGCTGTACACGGACGTTCCCCGGCAGGCGGCCATTATCTTCTGTCCGGGGGGAGATTCCTATCCCGGCGGAGAGCGCTATTCATCCCTGGACGGGCTGAACGGCCCCTGGTATCCGAACGCCGGCACCATCGACGATCCCTTCCGGGTCTGG
>DAOWCM010000132.1 GCA_030639555.1 Candidatus Eiseniibacteriota bacterium
TAGTTCCACGCGTCTGTCATTGTGATTCGATGGTAGTCGCCCTCGACCGTAATGAGCGGCTCCGAGAACTCGTAGTGGCGGGTCACAACGCCGGCCATCGCGCTGCCGGACAGCAGCAGAACAGCGATGACAGCCGTCACCCGAAGGCTTACCGTCAACCTCATGCGTTTCCCCCTTGTCTGTCCGCGCGGTCCCGTCTCCACGACGAAACCGCCCGGACGGGCACACAAAATCGTCCGTTCGTTCCGGACACAGTTAGCCGGTGATGCCACCGGGAGCACCGGTGGCCTTCTGCTCTGGGGTCGCCGATACGAGTCACCGTCAAGATAAGACAGGGATGCACGAACCGCCGTAACCCACGATAGATTATACCACTTAGCAAGGGCGCAATCAAATGAAAACCCGCTCATGTGCTATAATGCCGCCGAGGAGAAATCCATGCGCTTCGGGATTCACGTCCCAAAACAGGCAGATCTGCCTGCGACAGCCCGCTACGCCGCCGACATCGGATGCGAGACTTTCCAGTTCTTCTCCGGCAATCCAATGAGCTGGAGCACGGGGAGGCTCGCGAGCCGGGAGCGGGACGCATTTCTCCGGGAGATCGAGCGGGCCGGCATAGGCCCGGTCCTCCTGCACACGCCCTATGTCATCAACCTCGCGACGCCGGACAGAGGACTCCGGGCGAACTCACTTCGGGGCCTCGCGGCGGCAATGGTCCGCGCGCACGAGCTTTCCGTCGGTCCCGTGGTCGTCCACTGCGGGCACCATATGGGGGCGGGTGCTGACGCAGGGATCGAGCGCGCCGTGCGGATGCTCGAGAGGGTGTTGGACCGAACGCCCCCGGCGTCGACCGTCGCGCTGGAGAACGGCGCGGGGAAGGGCACGGAGATAGGGCTTTCTGTCGACGACCTCGCACGGCTCGTCGCGCCGTTTCCGCGGGACAGAGTGGGCATCGTCCTCGATACCGCCCACCTGTGGGGGCTCGGGTTCGATCTCTCTAGAAAGCCTGTACTCGATCAACTCGTAGCCGATCTCGAATCGGGCCCCGGCCTGGACAGGGTCTGGGCCATCCACGGCAACGACTCCGACGCGGACCTCGGGTCGCGCCGGGACCGGCACGCATTGTGGACCGAGGGACGCATGGGGCGGAAGGGCCTCAGGAACATCGTCGGTTGCGAAGCCCTCTCCCACTTGCCGTTCATCTTCGAAATTCCGGGCGAGACGCCCGGGTTCGACACTGAGCGGCTGGCATCGATGAGGAGGCTCGACAGAAGGCTCAACGGACCCCGGCAGTCGTCCCCCTAGCCGAACCCGGCAAGGGGACTCGCTCCGCTTCTTGCGGACGGCGCCCGCTTCGAATACAATCATTGAACCTCGAAAACCCACCGTCTCCGCAGGCTTGCTGTGACCGGCCACGACCATGGGAACCGGTCACCCGTGGCCGGCTCCGCCCGGAGACCCGAATCGAAACTGGAGGCAGAATGTCCACGAGTCTGAAACCCGGCGACAAGGCACCTTCGTTCTCCGCACCCTCCTGGGATGGCTCCACCGTGAAGCTCTCCGACTTCTCAGGAAGCAAGAACATCGTGCTCTTCTTCTACGTCCGCGACAACACCACCGGGTGTATCCGCGAAGCCCGGTCACTGAACGATGCGCTCGCCGAGCTCACGAAGCGCTCCGCCGTCGTCATCGGTGTCAGCACCGACGGAGTGGAATCCCACGAGCGGTTCGCCGCGAACAACGAACTGACATTCCCCTTGCTGGCCGATCCGGACGGGAAGATCGCCAAGGCCTACGGCGTTCTGCGCGAGACAGGACGGGCCGCGCGCGCGACGTTCCTGATTGGCAGGGACGGGACGATACTGCACGCGTGGCCGAAGGTCAGCATAACGGGTCACGCCGCCGGCATTATGGCGAAGCTGGATGAGCTCGCCTAGGGCGGGCCGTGGAAGGACTTCCGCAACATGAGTCCCAGCAAGCGAACGTCATCTCGTACCAGCACGTCACCCAAGCACAGCTTCTCCGTCCGTAGGGCCCGCGCCGCCGACCGCGAGGCAATCCTCGAGATGTCGAAGCACATTTGGGGTGGCCACGACTACATGCCCCTGGTCTGGGACCGGTGGCTGGCGGAGAAGAAGGGCGCGCTCCTCACCGTCACGGTCGACGGACGCGCCGTCGGGACGTCCAAGGTCTCGCTTCTCGCCCCCGGGGAGGTGTGGCTCGAAGGGCTCAGGCTCCATCCCGACTATCACGGGCAGGGCCTCTCCAAACGCATCCACCGCGCGACCTTCCGTGAGGCCGAGAAGCTCGATCCCAGAACGGTCCGCTACTCCACCTGGATAGGCAACGAGGCGTCCCGTCGGATCGCGGAGAAGAACGGCTTCTGGCAGATAGCCAGAACGGGCTGGCTGTGGGGGAAGGTCGGGAGGCGCTCTCCCGTCAGGGGGCGCCGCGCGGCGGCCGGCGATCTGGACACCGTGGTGCGGTTCGTCCACGGGTCAAGCTGCTACGAGGCCACCAACGGCGTCGCGGGCGTAGGGTGGACGTTCCCAGAGCTGACGCGCCGCCGCATCAAACACCTCTTGTCGCTCGGTCGAGTGATCGTCTTCCCTCGCCGGGGCGCATTCCGCGCCGTCGCCATGTTCGACATCGGTAAGATAGACGACGATGTCTGTCTCGGGTTCATCGACGGCCCCGACGACGACGTCACGCTCCTGGCAAAGGACCTCCTGCGCATAGCCGCAGAGACCGGACGGAAAGAGGCGAGCGCGATGGTGCCGATGGGGAGGATCGCCGACCTCGTGCACGCCGCCGGCTTCGACGAATGGCAACCCGTCCGCGCTGTGGTATACGAACTCGGAGCCAGGGGATTCTCCGGCAGGAACGAGCCATTCGAAGACGTGCTGAGCCGCACGCTCCGCTCGAACGAGTCCGACGTCCTCGACCTTATTGCTGACCTTCTGATGGAACGAGCGCCCGTCGCTCTCGCGAAGGAAAACGTGAGGGACTTCATCACGAGGAACTTCATCCCCGACACGGACAGACAACTCGTTGGAAGCACCGAAGGCTTCTTCCTGGCGCTTCGGACGGACACGCTTCGGTCCATACTGCGGGGCGTCATCGAGCACTTCCACCTGCGCCACGGACTCGCGGGCAACGCTCTCACCGCCACCGACCGTGTTGTCCGGGTGACGCACAGGGGGAAGCGGCTCGCGACGGTGCGGGCGAGAGCAGCATCTCTCCACCTGACCCTGGGCCCAGGCTTCGGACCCTGCTTCCCGCCTGACCTCAAGGTCCGCGCGAGCGAGACGAGATTCCACGAGAAGACGCTCGACAGAGCGAGTGGGTGCTACGGGTCTTTGACGCTCGTGCTCACGGAGAAATCGCACATCAAGGGCGCTACGAGGGCCATCGACATCATCATGAAGAGCGCGGCTGCCCGGCGCTGAGTTGACGGCACCGCCGCCCGAAGAGCCTCAGATCGCAACGCGCCCTTCCGTGGCACGCCCTCCCGCACTGCAGACAAAGACGGGCCGCCCCCCATGGGACGGCCCGTCGGTTCATATTCCAACCACGACAGCAGGCTACTTCTTCGTGGTCTTCCTGGTCTTCTTCGTGGTCTTCCTGGTTTTCTTCGCGGCCTTCTTGGTCTTCTTCGCCGCCTTCCCGGGAGCCTTGGGCTTCGCCTTACGAGTCCCGATCGCCTTGGCGACCTTCAGATCGTAGAGCCTCTTGGCCTCGGCGGCGATGTGTTCCGCGGAGACCTCAAACTCCTTGACCAGCTCCCACGGAGCTCCCGACTCGCCGAAGCGGTCATTCACTCCTATCATGCCCACGACGGTCGGCTTGCCATAGAGCTTCTCGGCACGGCCGATCACGGCCGCCACCTGATTACCGAACCCCCCAATCTGGTGCTCCTCGGCCGTCACCACTACTCCCGTGTCTGCGGCGGCCTTCACTATAGCCGCCCCGTCAAGGGGCTTGATCGTGTGGACGTTCACGACGCGGGTCTCGATGTCGTACTCGTTCTTGAGGATCCAGGCCGCCCTCATGGCCTCGGGAACCGAAGGGCCGCACGCGATGATCGAAAGATCCTCGTGCTCGTTCGTATACTTCGAGGACAGCGAGTGCTCGAATGCGTCCTTGAACTTCGGCCTAGCACCCCGGAACCGGATGACGTTTGCCTTACCCCATTTGTAGGGGGTCTTCTTGTCCGTCACGACCGGGGTCGCCTCGCGCGCGAACCGCACGTACTTCGGGCCCTTGACCTTGAAGAGCAGGTGCTCGGTAGCGCGCTTCGTCTCGACGGAATCGCACGGCACCTCGACGTTCATGTTGGGAATGCCGCACATCTGAAACAGCTCCTCGAGCGCCTGGTGCGTCGCGCCGTCCGGGCCGACCGAAACGCCACCGTGCGCCCCGGCGATCATCACGTTGAACTCGCCGTAGCACACCGTCGTTCGCAACTGGTCCAGGTTCCTTCCGGACGCGAAGACGCCATAGGTCCCGAAGACGGGGAGCTTCCCCTCCCTCGCGAGCCCGGCGGCGACGCCGGTTCCTGACTGCTCGGCGATACCCACCGAGAACCATCGGTCCATCCGCTCGGGGAAGCCCTCGTAGAACTGGCTGATGGTAATGGAACCGGAGATGTCGGCGCCCAGACAGACCACTCGCTTGTCGTCACCGCGCTCGGCCAGGGCTCGGCCGAACCCCTTTCTCGTGGGGTCCATGTCGGTCTTCATGTTCTTCGTGTGGTTCCAGAAGTAGTCCTTGGAGAACACGGGCTGCTTGGCTTCGAGGATTTTGATCGCTCTCTTCTGGTGGGACTCGGCGGCCTTGAGCATCCTCTTGACGGGCAGGATATTGTCGAGACCGAGCTGCGCGAGACCATCCCACATCTCCTCCGTGTTCGGCGCCCTGCCGTGCCAGCCGGCGATGTCCTCCATGAAGTCGACACCCTTGCCCTTGGTGGTGTCGGCCAGAATCACGGTCGGCTTGCCCTTAACGTGACCTGCCTCCTCGAACGCGGCCAGGATCTGCTCCATGTCGTGCCCGTCGATGTGAATGACGTGCCAGTCGAACGAGCGGTACTTGTCCGCCAGGGGCTCGACGTTCATCACGTCCTTGACCCACCCGTCGATCTGAAGGCGATTCCTGTCGATGATCGCACAGAGGTTGTCCAGCTTGAAGTGGCCAGCCTCCATGACGGCTTCCCAGACCTGCCCCTCCTGCTGCTCCCCGTCCCCCATCAGGCAGTAGACGCGGTGGTCCCTGTTGTTCAGACCTGCGGCCAGAGCGATGCCAACGCTGATGGACAGTCCCTGCCCGAGAGACCCGGTCGAAGCCTCGATCCCCGGCAGCTTCTTCCAGTGCGGATGCCCCTGGAACGGAGAGTAAAGCTTGCGGAGCGTCACGACCTCCTCGATGTCATAGTATCCGGCGGCGCCCAGGCCGAGGTAGAGCGACGGCGCCTTGTGGCCGGCGGACCAGATGATCCTGTCGCGGTCCTTCCAGTCGGGGTTCTTCGAGTCGTGGTTGGCCACGTGCAGATAGAGCGCGGCCGTGATATCCATTATCGACAGTGTCCCGCCGGAGTGGCCCGAGCCCGCTGCGTTCAGCGAGACCAGGTCGTAGCCGCGCATCAGGTTGGCGGCCTTCTTGAGGTCGTCCGTCGAGTACCTCTTGCGGATCTTGCCCGTCTTGGAGTTGAGAATCGGCATCCTTGGTCCTCCCGTTCACACCGAGCGGTGCGACGTCCCTGGTGTTGGTGACTCAACTGCTTCTCAGTTCGATGATACCTGCGGTCTGCCGCGCCCGGCGGCGCCCGTGCAGTCAAATAGGCCCCAATACCCGGGCCCATTCAGCCTGTTACTGTATCAGACGCGTTCCCCTGTGTAAAGGGCGCAGGCGGGCTACTCCACCACGCCCAGCTTCCGGAGCCTGTCCCCGTTAGCCTTCGAGACCCGCACCCTCATCTCGAGGGCCTCCTCGCCGTTGTGCTTTGACAGAACCTCCCCCATCTCGTACACGGTCGATATCAGCCGTGCCTCGCTGTAGGGAATGGTGACGTTGAGGATCTCCTCCTTGCTCTCGACAAAAGCGCAGATGGCCCTCCGGATCTCCTCCAGACCCTCACCCTTGACCGCGCTCGCGAACACGGCGCCGGGGTACACCCGCCCGAGCCGCTCGAGCCCGCCTCTATCAGTGAGCCGGTCGATCTTGTTGAAGATGA